>CAVJKI010000344.1:1122-2092 GCA_963649995.1 Sodaliphilus sp. | reverse complement strand
CTTTATAATAATCCGTCATTTCTGCGTCTCCTTCTCAGTAGAGTAATCAATCCTTTTTATTTCTGCAAGTACGATCTGATGATCCTTGATCTCTTTTATTGTAAACGACATGTTATCAAGTTTAAGCTCTATATTTGTTTTCCCGTCATCCGGTATTCCTTTCAAGCGGTCAAATATGTACCCGGTAAAGGTGTTGATATATTCCGTGTCAAAAGCAACACCTATCTCCCTCTCTATTTCATCAAGCTCAACATTGCCGCTGATTTCCCATGTATCGCAGTCTATTTGTCTGATTTGGGGTTCTTCCGCTTCTGCAATCGAAGGGCTCTCCTGAAGATCCCCGACAAGTTCTTCAATCAGATCCTGTATTGTGACAATACCTGTCAGGCCACCGTATTCATCCAAAACGACAGCAAATGTATTATGCGTCTGCTTCATATTGCGAAACAGGACATCGGCCTTCACTGTTTCCGGCACAAAGTACGCCGGTTCTAATGCCGAACGCATAATATTATCCCGGCTTTTGTCTTTTTCTCTTAAATAAACCTTCGCATTCAGCACACCCACAACTCTGTCGGGAGAGCCGTCACAAACGGGATATCGTGAAAAGCTGCTGTTGCATATGACCTTCTCCCAGACTTCATCTGTATCCTCCAGCCAGAGCATTGTCAAATCGGTGCGATGTGTAATAATCTCTCCGACCGACAGATCATCAAACTCGAATACATTTTGTATGAAATTCTGTTCATCTTTATCGATGGCTCCGGTTTCTCCGCCTGTTTCGACCATCATGCGTATATCTTCTTTACAAATCTGTTCTCCCGTTTCGTCAGGATCGATACCAAGCATCCTTAGCACGGCATTTGTTGAAACGGACAGGAGCCACACTATCGGTTTAAACAAAACCGAAATCCCGCTGACAATACCTGACACACCGAGAGCCAGTGCCTCAGCTTTTTTCATGGCAATT
>CAVJKI010000344.1:0-987 GCA_963649995.1 Sodaliphilus sp. | reverse complement strand
GCCGAAAATCAGTGTGAAGTAAGACAGGACAAGTGTAATCAAAATTACGGATAAGGTATCCAAGGTGTTTCGGGATAAAGTAACCCCTAAGCCGATAAGCCAATCAACAAGCGGATCTGAAAAACCGTCAGCCGCAAATGCGCTGCCCAGGAAGCCTGACAGCGTAATGGCGATTTGAATTGTAGACAGAAATTTAGCAGGCTCTTTTAAGAGCTTTTTCAATCGTCTCGCTTTTTTGCTTCCTTGCTCGGCAAGACGATTGATCTTCGATTCGTTTACAGACAATACAGCCAGCTCTGCACTGGCAAACACGGCATTTAATGCAATCAGAATAATCTGTATCAGCAGCAAAGCTGCAATGGAATTGTTCATATATAGATACTCCTTATTAATAATTGGTGTCCGCTAACAGTGTTCGCAAAACCCCTCTCACACTATTCCAAGTATCTATTACGAAGCTTACGGGAAATATTTCGGTCAGGATCCGGGTCCGAATCCAAATTCATACTTGTTTTCTCCTTCATCTTATTATGAGTTTTTAATTATAACCTGTTCGATTACATCGGCGGCGTGCTCACATAAGTCGCAGCAATGTTCAAGGCTTTCGTATATGGCCTTTGCTCCTAACAGTGTTTTAACATCCGACGAGGCGCTGAACAGTCTGTATATGGCATCGGTATAAACATTGTCAGCCTCGATTTCTATATCATTGACTTTTACAAGCAAGGCTCTCAAAGAATCCGGTTTCTTAAAGTTCTTTAATTCATCTGCCGCTTCCTGAAGTGCCTTAACACACCTGTTGACAATTCGGGAAAGCTCCGCCGTATTCTCAGAAATCACATCAATGTGATACATATAAGCGTCCAGTATTACTTCATCGATAGCGTCTGTTATGTCGTCAATAATCTGAACCAGTCGGAGAATATCCTCCTGATCTATGGGTGTTATAAATTCAACAGGCAGCTTATTTACGATATCGTGGTGAAC
>CAVJKI010000343.1:0-2211 GCA_963649995.1 Sodaliphilus sp. | reverse complement strand
GTAGTATTTCCTCCTAAATCTCCCTACACTTGTTTATGTGCAGTCTAACACTTTTATTATACCACCTCATACACACTTTGTCAACAAAAAACGAAAATGATAAAGGTATCTGAAAATTGCAATATAAAATGTCACCAAAGCTCAGGAGGTAGATTTAGTGAAAGTGACGCATCAAAAGGAGAAAGCCATGCGAGCTTTTTCCTTGGATAATGGTTCATCCAGTGTTGGATATATCTTATGAACTTTTTAGAATGTTTTGAAATATCAGTTCCTTTGGGAATAAAACGTCTGATAAGCTTGTTAGCACACTCATTTGCACCACGTTCCCATGCGCTGTAGGGGTGAGCGTAAAACACCTGCGTTCTTGGAATGTTTGTCAGAACAGACTTTTCCATTCCCTTGAAATCAAGGTTTTCGCAGCCGTTGTCACAGGTTATCGTCTTGAATGTTTCCCTGAATTTCTTTGTGCCGAGCTTTCGCTCGAGCTTATCAAGCTCACGAACAATACACTCTTGACTTTTACTCTCTATCTTACGGATTATCTCTATCCCTTTTGAGCGTTCGGTCATTACCATAAGTGCTGATTTTGTTTTCAGCTTGCCCACCACTGTATCAAGCTCCCAATGCCCGAAAATTTCTTTATTTTCAGCTTCTTCGGGTCGTTCTTCTATACTTTTTCCTTTTTGAGTGTATGCAGTTCTAACATGGTGATACGGTCTTTTATTACCGATTTTCTTTATAGGCAGATCATCGTTTGTCAATTTGACAAAAAGCCCCTCGTCTATGTAATTGTAAAGTGTCTTCACACAGAAATTCACCTCATACCCCTTTTTCCTTGCTTCTGCAAGCGCTGCGGCTGGCGAATATTTATCCTTTATTATCTTATTCTCAATAAACTCTATCAGCTTGAAATTAGCCCCTAATTTTAGTCTTGGACCTTTTGCAGTATTGTTGTAGTTGCGTTTATTCTGTGCCGCATCGGCGCTGTATTCTGTTCTGTATGTCAGGTCGCTGTTTAGCAGCTTTACCTTTCCAAGTGCTATTTCACGCTGTATAGTTCGCTTGCTGCGTCCTCCAAGGAGCTTGCCTATTTCTTCAGGCTTATGTCCTGCCTTTAACAATATTTCGATTTTTTGCCTTTCTTCGTAGCTGAGGTGTTGACCTTTCTTGCTTTTGGGTGTATAATCTAAATGACTCATTGTGATTCTCCTTGGTTGTGTTTGTTTAGTCACTTACATTATACCATGAGTTTCTCTTTGAGTCTTCTTTTTTGTGCCATTTTATTTTACAACTTGCCCCTTTCGTGCAATGTAACAGTTTGTGGATCCTGCTTTATTGCAGAAACACTATCCGACAGTCTTTTCGTCTATCGTTATCTCACAGCCGCCAACGGGACGCACCGTAAGGACATAGCAACTGTTTTCACCGAATACCCTGTTCATCTCGTCAGCATAATCCGCCGCGAGATAATTCGGAACAAACGCCTGTATCGTTCCTGCAAAACCGCCACCGTGAACGCGGACAGCTCCCGAGCCGCTCAGAAAGCGCTTGCTGAGCATGATGGCGAGCGGAATTTCCTGCGCCTGCGGTTTCCTGCACGAATAGAGGTTCTGCAAAAGCTTGTAGGACGAGTCGCCCGATTCCTCAACAAGTCTGAAAAACTCCGCGGGATTGCCGCTTTCAAGAGCCGCCGCCTCATCTCCTGCGCGTCGGTTTTCATCAAAGAAATGCGCCGCTCTGAGCAATGCCCTGTCCGTGCATACCTTGCGCAATTCGGAAAGCTTCGCGTAAAATTCTTCCTCGTCAGCATTACGGAGGACCTCGCTCCCGAGAGCCTTTGCAACGCTCATCATCTCAGCCGAAACTGCCGAATAATCGGGTGTAAGGTCTGCGTGACTGCCCTTTGTATCGGTTATGCAAAGCGAATAGCCTGCGGCTGAAAAATCAAACTCCACAGAGCGTATTTCAGGTTCGGCAGGCTCTTTAAAATCAATGTAAACGAACCCTCCGACCGAACTTACCATCTGATCCATAAGTCCGCTTGCCTTGCCAAAATACTTATTCTCGGCAAACTGACCGATTTTTGCGATCTCAACCGCTCCTGCTCTGCCGCCGTTGTATTGCTTATCAATTATCGTTCCGAGCAAGACTTCAAATGCCGCAGAAGATGAGAGTCCGCTTCCGCTTAGAACGTCAGAGGTGGTATAAGCG
>CAVJKI010000342.1:0-2422 GCA_963649995.1 Sodaliphilus sp. | reverse complement strand
GCTATATATAAAGCAAAAGCCGATGATATTGTAAATAAAAAGTACGAAATGCCGGATAAGTGTATTTTTGTAGATGATTATACCGGAGCTTGCCGTATTTACGAAGTGCGTCCGCTTGTTTGCAGATTATACGGTGTCGTTAAAACCGATGATAATGTTTGTGAACAAATCAGAAACAATCAACATATCTATGATACTTTGTTGACTTCAAGCAGTATCAATATTGCTCATAATACTTTCAGCTTTGACAATGGAATTATGACAACACCTAAGCCTTTAATTTACTGGATTTCTAAATTGACAAATGACGGTGAATTTAATTCCGATAAACAGAAACGTCTATTTGAAGCGGCGAAAAGCTATCCAATAAGTGAATATCTGCGAATACTACAGATTTAAAAAATATGTCCGGTGCGTCACCGTGTCGCACCTTAAATCAGCCGCAGGAAAAAGAAATCCTGCCCAAAAAGCTGTAATCGTATAAAAGTTGGCAGAAAGCAACAAAAAGCGATACTATACTTTGTCAATGTTTTTCACGCTTTCGACTGGACTTTTCGCCATAAGTGTGGTACAATAAAATCAAAGAAAAAGACCTTAAATCGAAAGGAGATGCACAAATGGCAAGAGATATTTTAAAGGCAAAGCTGGATATAATATTCAAGAAGTTGTTTACTGACGATGGAGATAACGAACTTCTGACAGGATTGCTCGATGCGATACTTGACTTACCGCAGGGCGAAAAAATAGCTGAAGTTCAGGTAACAAAGAATGAACTTATGCCCGACACTCCCGACGGCAAGGTAAGCAGACTTGATCTTAATGTAAAATTACAGAGCGAAAATGACAAGGCGGAAAATAAGTACAGACTTATAAATGTAGAAATACAGCTTAATCAGAGGTCTGACTATGCGGACAGAGCATTATTCTACTGGTCAAGATTATTCTCCGGCTCATTAAAATCGGGCGATGCGTACAGTGAACTGCCGGTAACGATTTCGCTTAACATTCTCGGATATTCGATGTTCCCAGACAGAGAGGATTATCACTCAATATATGTACCAAAAGAAGTAAAACACGACGATGTATTGACAGATAAGTTCTCATTGCAGTTCTTCGAACTCGAAAAGCTCAATCACAGGAAAACAAATCTTCAGAGCAAAAAGGAACGTTGGTTAAGGTTCTTGAATGCAGAAACGGAGGAGGAGCTCGATATGTTAGAAACAGCACAGGATAAAACGCTTGATAAGGCAATCACAAAGCTGAAATACTTCAGCAAAGATGAACAGCTTAGATTTGATGCAATATCAAGAGAGAAGTATATAAATGATCAGGCAAGTCTCGAACGCTCCGCAAGGCTGGCAGGCAGAGCCGCAGAACGTGCTGAGATAATCGCAAAGATGAAGAAAAAGGGACTCAGCGATGATGAAATCAATGCGATAATGGATTTATGAGTAAATTAAAATATTTTAGTGAAACTGAACAGCTGAGATTTGACGCAATATCAAGAGAGAAATTCATAAACGACCAGGCAAGCCTTGAGCGTTCGGCAAAGATTGCAGGCAGAGCCGAAGGCGAAAGAAGAAAAGAAGCTGAGATCCTCGCCAACCTCAAAGCGATGGGCTTATCTGAAGAACAGATAAAGCAGGCTCTCGGCAAGTAAAATAACACAAACAATCCCACAAAGGAGGACAAAATGAAACGTACCCACACCACCCTACTCGCAATAATAACCCTGTCAGCTATAATCCTGACCAGTGCTTGCACGGCAGACAATAATGCGGACAGCTCCACAACGTCCTCTGCACCCGAAACGGCAGTGACAACTACCGCTCCGGCAGTGACGGGAACGGTTATAGATAAGATTGACGAGCCGAAAGCCGAAACGACTACAGCTCAGACTGCGGCTACCACAGCCATAACATCGGCTACAACAAAGCCACAGGAAACAAAAAAGGCTGAAACGACTACAGCTCAGACTACAACAGCAAAGCCGGCAATGACAACAACCGCCGCTACAACAAAGCCTGCGCCTGAATGGACCGAGAGCAAGGCAAGCGGCACAAAGTACGTCAACACCGACTGCTACAGCCGTAAGAAAGCCGTACTCGGTGCAGAAACGGTAAAGCTGTACAGCGTGAACGACAAGGTGACAGTGACAGCTAAGACCGATACAGGTTATTATAAGCTCGATACCGGTGCTTATATACACAGCGACTATCTGAGCGACAACAAAGTAGCTCAGACTACAGCAACAACTACCGCAAAGAAAACGGAAACAACAAAGCCTGCGGCTACCACAAAGAAGCAGGAGAGCAAGCCGAAGTCAATATACGAATATCCGTTTGACCTTGAAGCCATAAAACAGGTTAGAGCCGCGTAGGAGTTCTGAACGGGATTGTAGTTGATTTCCTCGGTCAGCACT
>CAVJKI010000341.1:0-2646 GCA_963649995.1 Sodaliphilus sp. | reverse complement strand
CCGCAGCTTGACTAATAGGGTATGCTAAAAAGCCAACCGGTATTTCATTACCATATTTTTTTGGTGCATTTCATTCTTTACAGTAGGATTCCGTTTCAAACGAGCCAATGTAACAAAGTTTAAATAGAGCATAGTCAGTTCAGTCAGTTCCGGAACGAGGGACTGTATAAAAAATGTATTTAACTCCGGTTTCAAGCCAACTGCAAGATAATCTAATGCAACCTCAATTACATTGTCATGAACTTTGGCGGGATTATGTGCATTGTCTGTGAGTGCCTGAGTATCAGCAATCATAATATATGGTTTATCATAATTATTTTGAATCTCCACACGCTTTTTTAGCGAACCAACATAATGTCCGATGTGTAGAGCTCCTGTAGGTCTATCTCCTGTTAAAACAATATCTTTCATAAAAAATTACCTCCCAATTATGCAATTACTAAAAGTCAACTTATACTGACCTTCCCCCTCAGTTACCGCATTCAATGCTTATCTCGTTGAATATCTTCAGTATTTCGCTGATTTCCGTATTCTTTTTGGCTTCGCCTGCGCGGTCAAGCACTATATGTCCCTTGTCAAGCATAATAAGTCTGTTGCCGTATTCCGCCGCAAAGCGAAGATTATGCGTAACCATCATTGCGGTAAGATGCTTTTCTCTTACAACTTTGTCCGTAAGCTGCATTATAATATCAGCCGTTTTGGGATCGAGCGCAGCCGTATGTTCGTCAAGAATAAGAAAATCTATCGGCTTCATGGTTGCCATTATAAGGGCAACAGCCTGTCTTTGTCCGCCCGAAAGCGCGCCCATTTTCACATCAAGCTTGTCTTCAAGCGAAAGTCCGAGTCCGGCAAGACTTTCCCTGTAAAAGCCTCGCCTTTGCTTGTTTATTCCGCCTGAAAGTCCGAATTTTCCGCCTTTGCAATCGGCAAGCGACATATTTTCAAGCACGGTAAGATCCGGACACGTTCCCATTGCGGGATTCTGATATACCCTGCCTATAAATGCACAGCGTTTATATTCGGGAAGATTTGTAATATCTTTTCCGTCTATCAGCACTCGTCCGCCTTCAACGGGAATACTTCCGCAGATTATATTCAGCATAGATGTTTTTCCGCTGCCGTTACTGCCTACTATCGAAACGAATTCTCCTGTTTTTACGGTAAGATCAAAGCCGTCAAAAACACACATTTCCGTAATCAGCCCGGGATTATATATTTTCTTTATTTTTTCAAGCGTGAGCATTGTCCCTCGCCCCCTTTGAGAAAATACGTTTTTTCTTCGTTCCGCCGATAACAAGTATTATAAGGAAAAGCATTGCCGTTTCAAGCTTCATAAGATTTGCCGGCAATCCGAGCGAAATAGCGATCTGAATACAGGCTTTGTAAATTATACTGCCGATTGCAACCGCAGTAGTACCCTTTACGAATTCCACGCGTCTGAATATCGTCGTACCGATTATTACGGTAGCGAGTCCGAACACGACCTGACCCGTACCGATAGTCGATGAAAAAGATCTTCCTTCCTGACACACAAGACAGCCCGCAAAGCCGATAAGCGCATTGGATATCACAAGCCCTATGATTTTCATTCTGCCCGTATCCTTTGCAAGCGACGTTACAAACGTGCCGTTATTGCCTGCCGCGCGAAGCAGAAGTCCGTTTTTGGTTTTAAGATAACCGTCTATGACGAATTTGAATATGACAAGGATAATAAAGGAGATAACAAGCTTTCTCCACAGCGTCGGAATTCCGCCGAATATCGCCATGGTGGGCTTTGCCGTAAATATCGTATCAATATCCCTGCCGATGCTCAGGTTTGCGCCGGCAAGCTGAAGATTTATCGAAAACAGCGCCGTCATGGTTATAATACCCGCAATAAGATCGCGAACCTTAAGCCTGACGTGTATTATACCCGTGCAGAGTCCGGCAAGCGCACCCGCCGCTATTGATATAAGCATTGTAAGGTAGGGATTCACTCCCTTTGTAAGACAGACCGCCGTAACAGCCGCACCGAAAGCAAAGCTACCTTCGGCTGTCATATCGGGAAAGTCAAGTATTTTATACGTTATATACATTCCGAACGATATAAACGCATATATAAAGCTTTGCGTCAGCGTTCCCGCGATAAGCTCGATTATCTCCATTTTGTTTCCTCTTTTATATTATTTTCCGCATTCGACAGCCGACTCCGCGATATCTGCCGGAATCGTTATTCCGAGGCGCGCCGCCGCTTTGCTGTTTACATAATAGCTGAAATCCTTGACGGTTTCATAGGGCATATCCGAAGCCTTTGCTTCGCCTTTGAGTATCTTTGCAGCCATTTTGCCTGCGGTCTTGCCGAGTTCTGTATAGTCAATACCCGCCGAGCCTACGCAGCCGAGCTCAACCTGCTCTATCTCGCTGCCGTAAACAGGAATTCCGGCTTCATCCGTTTTTTCAAGTATTGCCGGAAGAACCTCGACAACAGTGTTATCTGTAAGATTTGTAAAGCAATCGACGCCCTTTGCAATTATCGTATCGACCGCCTGCGTTACCTGACTCTGCTCCGTTATGCCGACGATTTCAAGCTCAAAGCCGTAATCCGCCGCGGATTTTTTGTAAAGCTCTATCGTCGAAACCGAGTTCGGCTCGCTGAGAGTATAGATT
>CAVJKI010000340.1:0-2666 GCA_963649995.1 Sodaliphilus sp. | reverse complement strand
ATTATACAATGTAGACTTTTCAGATATGTATATATCAAATACTATAAAGACATATAGTTTTACGGAAAATGGGCTGAAACCAAATTTGGATTTTATTGCACTTAAAAGCAAAGGAAAATTAGTGTGTTGGGCAATAAAATTTGTAAATAATCAAGAAACTTTTTATCAAATATCAACCGCATATGTTGAGGAAATTTCAAAGATTATTGATAACGCATCACGCTTTGCGTTGATTTATGATGCTAATTGTTGTTATTTGTATACAAATAACGAACTCTATAATCTTGGAATATTTAATTTTAATAATCCAGATAGAATTGCACTTGATTCGATAGATAGTATATCTTTGTGTGATATAGAGCTTAATGATCTGCAAACTGATTCAAAAATAGAATATGAGTATCCGGATAACAGAGTTTTGTCAATTACAAGAAGCCCGATTTATTACAAATGCGGAGTAGGCTTTGTAACTCAGAATCCACCATCGAATTTGTGCTGGGCGGCATCTATAGCATGCATTGTAAATTATAAAAAAGGAAAAACTTATACTGCTTATGATGTGGCAAGAAAGTATTATGGGTCTGACAATTATATTGATAGTGGTTTGACACATGGGGAAGAAGATAATATTCTTTTGGGAAAATATCAGCTATTATATGTGTATAAGGACCAAGTGCTTTCAGATGGAGTTATTATTAAAAACATAAAAAATGATTATCCTATATTAGCGACATTTAATTATCCAGGAGGAAATCACGATGTTGTAATATATGGGATAAACATTACGGGAGGATATATTTATGTGATGGATCCTGAATATGGCTTTTGTAGTGTGAATATAACAAGTTCTGGGTACCAATATGTCAGCGGATATTCCGGTACGCATTTAACACAGAGTAGTGCAGCATGTAGGTATTGGTCAGCTTAAGGAGACGAATATGAAAAGGCTTTTCATTTCGGTAGGAATTGCTTTTGCGATGCTGTCGGTGCTTGTGCTTTCTTCCTGCTCACGGACGGAGACCTTCAGCTTCCCCGATGCGGCTCAGGAGATAAAGATTACGCCGTACGGCAGTGACGAAATGACATTTTCCTATATCGACTCGGCAAAGACAGAGCGGGTTTTGACCTTCCTCAACAGCCTTGAAGCCGAGAAAACGAACGACAGCCCCGAGAACTATACCGGCATAACGGTATACGGTATTACGGTGGTATCCGACGGGTCGGAGCTTCAATGCGCCTTTTACGGCAACACATTTTTCAGATACGGCGACGGAGAATGGCTTTCGATACCGGGCGAAAAGGGCGAGGAGTTTATGAAGCTTCTAAAGGATACAGAGCCGGATATTCCGGCACTCAGACCTCTTTTCCCCGAATAAGAAACAAAAAAAGCATCGGTATCAATTTTGATGCCGATGCTTTCGTATATTATGCTATGTTTATTTTATCAGCAGTGTTTTTACCGCAAAATAGCCGAGGACAAGCACGCCGAGGACTATTCTGTACCAGCCGAACACCTTGAAATCGTGCTTCTTGATGTATGCCATAAGATATTTTATCACAAACCACGAAACCGCAAACGCAACTATCATACCGAGACCGAGATATACGACCTCTGCCACGGTGTAGTTAAGACCGTATTTGACAAGCTTCAATGCGCTTGCACCCATCATTACGGGGACTGCGAGGAAAAATGTGTACTCTGCGGCAACGGTTCTTGAAACGCCTATGAGCAGTGCGCCGACTATTGTAGCGCCCGAACGGGAGGTGCCGGGGAAAATTGCGGCGATAAGCTGGAAAAGACCGATAATAAACGCTGTCTTATAGTCGATTGCCGAAATGGAGTTTATCTTCGGAGTAACCGACTTGTTTCTGTTTTCGATAATGATAAACGCAATACCGAAAACGATAAGGGCGATTGCGACAACAACATAGTTGTACAGATGTGCCGTGAAGAAATCGTCAAACGGAATTCCGATTATTGCGGCGGGTAAGCAGGAAACAATAACATGGAACCACATATTGAAGATGGACTTTTTAATGATTATCTTATGTTCCTTGTAGCCGAACGGCCAGAGCTTATTCCAGAATTGAGCGATTACCGCTATAATTGCGCCGAATTGGATGACTACGAAAAACATATCCTTGAACTCGGGTGTGACATCGAGCTTTATGAACTCGTCAATGAGTATCATATGACCCGTACTGCTGATGGGCAGCCATTCGGTAATTCCCTCAACGATACCGAGGACTATTACCTTTATTATTTCAATAAGCTTTATCATCTGTATCCTCCGATACTTTATTTGTGTTTTTAACAACCCCTATTATAAGCGCTAATTTTATATTTGTACAGACAAAATATTAACTTTTCGTTCACTTGCTTTTTAATATATCAAATAGTATAATAAACTATCAGAGATATTACCGAAAGGATGATATACATTGGCTGAAAAAACAAAACGCACAAAAGAGGAAAAAGAACAGATAAAAAAATCAATCCGTACGGGGCTGCTTGCGGCGATAGCATTGGCTGCGGTGGTTTGCGTTATCGTGTTTTACTTAAAAACGGCGTCGGCGGGCAATGAGCCGTCGGTCGTTAAAGAGGATGTTAAGGACCTGAAAAGTATAACTCTTTCGGACAAATCGCTTGCAATGCCGTATGTTAC
>CAVJKI010000339.1:0-3071 GCA_963649995.1 Sodaliphilus sp. | reverse complement strand
CTCATAAAGCTCGTGGTCCTCGAAGTCGATATCATGTGTCTTATCTGTCTCGAGTGCGTCAACAGCAGAGATTACAGAATCAACGCTGATGTTGTTTGTTGAAACCGTCTTATAAGCCGAAAGAGCTTTGTAAGCATCATCAAGCGCTGCAAGAGAAGTTTCACAAATAGGCATTATGTCGTCGCAGTATGTGGTTGTCTTGGGAGCATAAGCATAATAAACCGCATTCTTGAGTGCAGTTTCATAAGTCGCAAATGCTGCCTGCGCGTCATCGCCGTAATCGGAAGCCTTTATGTTCTTTTTCATATAATTCTCTACTGCAGAAGCAAGGCCGTAATCCGTGTAGTGAATGAACTTAACTGTCCATGTGTCCTCGCCTTTATTCATTTTAAGTCTTACAGAGCCTGCATCATAAACGCCGTACTCCATTTCCGTATCCGAGGTTACGCCGTCAGCCGCTTTCCAAAGTTTGGCTGATGCTGAAGCAACTTTGCCGTCTTTTGTAAGATCTCTCCAACCTGCTTCCTCCTTATCTGTGATAAGGGTAAAGTACTGGCTAAACTCATCACCGGGATCCACTTTGTAGTCAACGGACTTAAAAGACCTTGCATATCTTATTGGTAGAAGATCAGAACCGGATGTTGTTTGCGTAATGCTTGCAGTATAGCCTGTTACTGCTGAATAAAGGTCAGTTGCGAACACATACTTTTTATATGCATCTCTCTGCCAGTAATCGACATCATGAGCATTATACTGCTCATCTTCTTGGTCAAGAGCCGAAGCGATACGAGCATAAATAACCTTTGTCTGCTCGCCGCCGAGCGCCTTACCGTCCTTACCTGTATAAGAATACGTAACGATAACCTTTGTTACAGCGTCGGTCGACGGAACTGTTGCCGTAAATTCAGCTGTGCCGCCGGGCAAAACGGTTGCCGTCGGATTTGCGAAAGTAACACCGTTATCAGCTGTAATATTCGTTACGTTGATTATATAAGGCTGATCTTTTACTTCGGTATTTCTGTGCTTCTGAAGCATACCGGAAGATCTATTAGTAAAGACAAGCTTGTTAGTGCTACCTGAATAAAGATAGTCGTCGTTTGAACTTGATGAGAAGTAGATTGACGGGTCGGTATATTCCTGAATACCTGTCTTCCAACCGATGAACATACCTACTATAGGTAATACCGGAACAAGAAGACCGTTGTTACCTGCATCGTCAAGTCTGTCAACAAGGTTTACAACAAGGTTCTTAATATTGGTCTGGTTAAGGATTGTATCAAGAGTTGTGTAAGTGCCGTCTGCGAGCAATGTGTAGTTACCCATTACCTTGTAAACGATTGCGTTGAGGAGACCTCTTACAACTGTAACAACCTGAGTAAGAACATTAGAATTTCTGAGGATTCCGTCCGGAATCTTGAAGATGCTTGCAACTGTCGGAAGATCAAGGTTATTGATACCGTTTACAAGCTTGCCTCTGAGGATGTTTTCAAGCCAGGTGTTGCTTGTTGTTGTAACGCCGCTCTGATTGAGAACCTGGTCAAGAGGAAGAAGCTTAAGGAATACCGTATTGAGTTTAGCCCACGGATCCTGATATGTTGCAAGGTCTACTGTCGAACCGCAGTCGATGAGCTTCTCAAAGCCCCAAGCCCATTCTTCCGATGAAGTAAGAGCCCAGTCAATGATCCAGTCAATCTTGTACTGCCATGTCGGAACAGAGTCGATATAAGTTGAGTTTGCAGTATATGTGAACGAAGAAGCGTTATCCGACGGAGTCGCACCGAGCTTGTTCATTACTGCATAGTAACCGTTTGAGCTGTCCTCACCGAGGTCGGTGATGTTTCTCAAATAGTACATACCAAGGTCAATACCCATTGTGATAACGGTATCGAGCCAATAGTCAGAGTCATACTGTGAACCTGTAAGAATTGTCTTTGTGTTATAATCAGCATAGATAAGTGCGTCGAAGTTGTATGCGGGCATAAGCTGTGTGCAAAGCTCACGAACAACAACTGCACCGAGAGCAAGAACAGAAACATCATCGTTGCTGTCTGTGCCGACTGTCTTACAAAGCTTACCTTCTGACGGGAACTGTACCTGAGGCATAATCATCTTTACAGCCGCAGCAACAAGACCTGTAACAGCCTGCTTAACAGTACCGTTCATCATCATGTTGTAGTACGGTGAAAGCTTCGAGTCATTGTAATACTCGTCGAAGATTTCCTCGGGAGCGATCTTGAATACATATCTTGCTGCTCTGAGAACATTGTCTATAACCTTGTCAAGGCCGCCGTTCTGCCAGCCAAGACCTTCCTTAAGGTTGTATGTAACGCCCTTAACTGTGAAGTTATCAACAAGAACCGTATCGATTACATGATAAACGAAAGCATTGAGGCCGTCAAGGATGCTGTCATAGCCTGCCTTTGAAGCGCTGATTGTTGTTCCGCTTACCTGCGGGATGTAGTCATTAACGAAATCATCGGTAATGTTCCAATCCCAGTTGAACATATAGTAATATGTGCTGATGTTTGCGGGGATAGTACCCTTGAAGTATGTATCCTCGAAACGATAGTAAGGAACGCCGTCGATTACTTTGTAATCAGAATATTCCCAAAGATAGAATTCCTGGTCCTTTGTGAAGAAGTTGTCGGGGTTGCCGGTAGCGGAAGCCGCAGCTGTAACTTCGTCAGCGGTCATTTCATCGAATGTAACATCGAATGCGCCTGCAAGGAGCTTCTTAACGGAACCGTTAAGAACTGTGGGTGCCATCTCGGCAAATACATAAGGAATGAACTTGTAGAGAAGTGAAAGAGCGCTGTCATCGCCGTTGAATGAGAAGCTCAATGTGCCGTTGGTGATAGCGTCTCTGACTGACGGAAGCCAATACCCCTTATCGCCTGCTGTGTACCATTTAAGAGTCTGGTCGCCCGTGTAATCAGCGGGAGCCTTGTACAAGTAGGTGTTTCCGCCCTCTTCTTCAAGAGTCTTGGTATAAGTAACAGTTTCTGTCCATTTTCCTGTAGCAGTGCTTGTGCCCATAAGGGGAGCAAAGTTGTAGTCATACTGAGTAATCT
>CAVJKI010000338.1:0-3150 GCA_963649995.1 Sodaliphilus sp. | reverse complement strand
TGCGAGGAGCTGTACTATCTGCCTTGTCTTGCCCTCCGGCACTCCCGTGTCTGCGCTTGCGCAGCACACTAAATCGTCGTCGTATGCGATGTAGTACCCTTTGCCTTTGTATATCTCACAAAGCAGGTAAATGTAAATTATTATCGCATCAGTGCCGTATTCCGAGCCTCGTATAATCTTGATTTTTCTATCCGAAAAAAAGTCCACATCAAAAGGAAAGTACGACAAACCGTCGCATTGAGGTCTTGCCATCGCTACCTCCTTGACTTTGTGTTAAGCCTGAGCTTTTTACATAAATATTCGTCAAGCTTTATACCGTAGATGTAGTTTTCTTCAAACAGCTCTTTTTCTCTGATGTGTGCCTCCATGTGATGTTCATGACACAGTGCAATCGCTCTCATTCCTATGTGGATTGTTTCCTCACGATTTCCGCCTATGCCTATGCGGTCTACATGGTGTACTTCCGCTCTTGCGTTGCATATAGCACATTTGCGGTGTTCAAGGCACATATACAGATATTTGCCTATACAGAAACTTACTTGTTACAGGTCTATCCTTTACTTTCGCCATTGCACGCCATTGCACGCTATGGACGCTTTAGCTCGTAAGCTATCCAAGGCGTTTCTTGCAATTCGTTCAAGGATTTTCGGTACTTCCTCAGCTCTGCAACAGTAATCTGTTGCTATCCTGACTTTCGTGTTACCAATCATAAACTCTTCGGCAATCTTTGGCTCTGCGCACTCCATAGCTGACACCTCCTTTCGTCATTTTATTCGCCGTGAGCTTGCCCTTATGTAAACCGCCCTGTTTTTTCTGCTTTTTCGAGGTTGATAAGGTTCTCATCAGCTCTGCGGCGGAACTCTAACAGCTGTTCTTTAAGCTTCGGGATAAGAGGACGTTCATCGTCGCTTAACTCGCCGTCCTCCATGAGAAGCGATAACTGCTTGATTACGTCGTCCATTTCATATATGGAGTTCTGCAATCTCAGTAGGGCTCTTTCGGCAGGCATCTGAGGCGGTGTTTCTCGGCAGTCCTTGCCGAGCGGACATTCATTTGCACAGTACCACTGCCGCAGCTCAGGCTCGTTATAAGCGTCTGCCATAAGCGCAACAACAATGTTCGGCGGTCTGTTTATGTCAAGCTCGTACTTCTTCAGGCTGTCTTCTGTTACACCTGGAATCACCTCCGAAGCTCCTGCTCGTGTGAACAGTTTCTCATTGAACTTTGCCGCTCTCATTCGGGCTTCAAAGTATCTGTTTCCGCAAGCTTTTGTCGCCTGTTTCGACATTTAATTTCACCCCTTTCGGTACTATAATTAAAGATAGAAAGTCAAGCATTTTGTGTTTACTTTCTGTTTTCCGCCGGGTGTATGTTGTTCAACTGAAATGTCAGCCTTTGGTGTCAACATTCTTACTCGGCGTTTTGCTTAGCTTTAAATCGAGATTTCAAGGACGCTTGCGATTGCATTTCGCATCTTGTCGCTACTGCGCTTGTTAGACATAAAGCCGTAAAGACTGCCGATAGGATAGCCTATCTCTTTAGCAAGTCGGTCATACTTCCAACCTCTTATTGCAAGCTGTTTTTTAACTTCCGCAATGAACAGGCGGTTATTACGCATCTAAACACCCCTTTTCAGACTTTTTTTGTAAGGAAACTTGACAAATGAGGTAAAAAGTAATATCATATACTTGTGAGGATATATGATATATACTTTTTACTCAATTGCTCGGTTGTAAGGGAAGAGGTCTGTCCTTTTCGCTCACATATTGCTCGTCTTTCCGAGCTGTCACCGATGCAGTCTCCGCCTCTTCGGTCGAGTTCCGTTATCGTACTGCTGATTTGCAGGTGTGTCGGGGTAACCTCCTGCAATGTCTCAGTTCCATGGTAACCGCCCCTACAAACTGGGCTTGATGCGCTCAAGCGGGCGGATATCGTACTTTGGCACCGTCTATCATCTCGAGCCTCCCGATCTTCCGTCGGGTAAACGCACGACCAGCCTGTGCGGTTTCATTCTGACTAATTTTATATCCCGGATTTCTTTCCGAAGGTCAGCGGGTCTGGGACGGACAAGCTCCGACGGGCTTTTGAGTTGTAATTTTTCTTACAAACTTATTATATCACACTATTGCGTGAATATCAAGCAAAATTCCTGCTATTGCGTGAATTTTGTGTAACTATACAAAAATGAGGTCTTGCTTTTATGTATAACACACAAGAAATAGCAAGCAGGATTAAACTGCAAGCGAAATTACAAAAGATTTCTACGGGTTCGCTTTTATCTAACTGCGACCTTGGCGTAAACACGATATCAGAATTTGCAAAAGGCAAACAAATTTCGTGTATAAGCCTTGCAAAGATTGCTGATTACTTGGACTGCTCGGTTGACTATCTGTTAGGACGCACCGACAACCCAAATTCGCACAAGGAGGCTACCAATGAGCAACCCTAAAATGTCAGACGAAGATATTGAATTGTTTGTAAAGCACAACCCAAAAGCGCACAAACGATATAAAGCTGGCAAAAGGAGAAAAGCCTTTAACGAAACCAGTCATAAAGTAAAAAGCATTTGGAAGCCTATTTCAAATGCGATTTTATGGATATGCGCTGTCGGCGGCTTTATAGTTTCACTTGTTGCGCTTTTCAGAAATTAACTTAATCGTCAGTATCAGAATTGCGATTGAGTTTAAAACCAGTGCTATGGGAGCCACTATCTCACCTCACTGCGTTTTGTAATTTTTCTTACAAACTAATTATACGTTCCTAAAGTGCAATTGTCAATACGAAAACTGCACTTTGAGAATATTTTTCACAATTACACAATCTTCCTCTCAACTTTTTAGGCATATTTCACAAAGGAGTAGACAGGATTGTTTTACGAAAATTTTGTTTTAATCTGCAAAAAAAGTGGAAAGAAACCCACTAATGTAATTGCCGAGCTCGGTCTCAGTGCAGGCAATTTGTCAAAATGGAAAAATGGCGTAGTTCCTAAAGGAAACACTTTAGAAAAAATCGCTACATATTTTAATGTTACTTCTGACAGTTTATTAGGTATCGAAAAAGCGGAAGAAGATTTATTGACCCAACGGCTCATCAAAGAGGTTCGTTCTCTCTCCGATGAGGACTTAAAGAAAGTTATTGAGTATGCCGAGC
>CAVJKI010000337.1:0-3455 GCA_963649995.1 Sodaliphilus sp. | reverse complement strand
ATTCTGATATGAGTACAATTGCGCTATGCGGTCAGTCAAACTGTGACCACTCAAATGCTGTTACAGAGGACGGACTTCCGTGCCTTGCTTACGGCAAACAAACCTTGCCTTTTTTGTATAACGAAAAGCTTTACTGGTTCGAGGATAGATACGAAACCAAAGACGGAAAAGCAGTAGAATCCGCGGTACTTCACTCATCAGACCCGCTTGGTACTTCCGAAAAGGAAGTATGCAAAATAGAAGGCTTTTCCTGCGACTGGATAAGCACAAGCGTACTTAAAAACAACACCCTGCTGTTTTTCCCTTATCAGTCTGCTTATGACGAAAAAGGAGCGATTACAGGCGATAATACCAATCATTTCGGAGTGCTTGACATAGAAACCGGAAAATTTACCGATTTTGGTGCAACGGAAAACAATAAAACAAAGATTTTAGGTGTCTATGACAACAAATTTTATTTCAACAGCTCGGTGTACGACATTAAGACAGGAAAGTATAGTGAAAACACTATGCCGTCCGAGCCGCCTGCTGTCAGACTTAGCGATGATTACTATGCATATAACAATGACAGCAATATTGAAGTGTTAACTCCGAAGACCTCTGAACCGATTGTTATTCATAACGACAGGATATTGTCCGAAACTGTCATTTTGGGCGATTATCTGTTCCAATGCGACAATACACAGTGGTATTATTATAATTTAAAGGATGAAGCTCCCGCAAGGCATGATATAAGCTATGGCGAAGGGCTTTATGCACAGGTATTGTCCGAGTACGAGGACAGCTATATTATCAGCGTCTATAACGCCGAAGAACAAACAGTAACAAAAGAAAAGGTAGCAAAATCGGATATTCTAGGGGAGTAAGATATGGCAAAAGGATTAAGTAGAATAGCTTTAATAGTGGCGACAATTGCGGTGGTTATGTTAATCTCAAGTTGTTCAGATGTAACAGAAAGCTCTCAAAGTAGTAACAAAGAGAAAAGTGTTACAAGTCTTGTCGGAGAAATATATCATGGCGACGGATATTTTATTCTTGACGAAAACGGTCTGCAAATAGTCAAGGAAGGTGCTGCCTATGACGAGAATAAAAAGCTATGGAACGCACCATTTGCCGCTGTGCGTAAAATTAATGATACTTTTTACTGTGACAGTTTTACTTCTCCTGATAAATTCGATGATAATATGAATTACAAAGGTGAAGTGCCGCAGGACAGCAAAAAAATGATAAAATTGCTGAAATCGGGTGATGTTACAGAAAGTGGGCTTACCGTCACCTCTGCAGTTTCGTCCGTTAAAGAAACACTCGAATACAATCGGGAAACAAATTCTACCGAGCCGGGAATATCGCAAACAGTATACACAGAAATCACATTAAGCGGAGAGGTTACTCTTGAAGGCGTATTGTATGTAGTTCTTGATGAAGATCTGTACATATCAGAAGAAAACAGCATATTGTTTTTTCCTTATCCCGAAAGCTTAAAAAATGCACTTGGTTTTTCACCGAGGTTTTCCGGTGATATAGAGAGTAGTTATCTTACCTCCAATGCTTCTAAAACAAGTGTATTGCTATATGGCGATTGTGTATATTTTTATGCAGGCAACACAGATAACAGCGAGTGGCTCACAAAGGATTTCAGAAATAAACCGTTTGGTACAGCAAAATTAACGGTCAGCGATATAAAGCTTATATGGCAAAGCGATAGTCTGGACAGGTTTTCCTTTACGGTAAAAAATGCGGAAAATGTTCAGGCTAAAAAGTAGAGGTGTAAAAAATGCTTCAAATTAAAAATCTTAATAAACATTACGGTAAAAAACAGGCTCTTTTTGATTTTGAGATGACCTTTAAAAACGGGGTTTACGGACTTTTAGGCCCCAACGGCGCAGGAAAATCAACGCTTATGAACATTATTTCAGATAACCTTGCACCAGACTTAGGCTCGCAGCTTTGCTGGAACGGCACAGACATAACTAAGCTTGGCAGTAAATTTCGCCGTAAGGTCGGATATATGCCGCAACAGCAGGCGCTTTATGACAACTTTACCGCAAGACGGTTTATGATGTATATATCAGCTCTCAAAGGAATTTCTACAGCAGTAGCAAGAGAGCAAACCGAGTATCTGTTAAGTGAAGTTGAACTGCATGACGTAATGGATAAAGCTATCGGAGGCTTTTCGGGCGGCATGAAGCAAAGAGTTTTAGTTGCACAGTCCCTACTCGGAAGCCCTGAGCTTGTTCTGCTTGATGAGCCGACAGCGGGTCTTGACCCAAAGCAAAGAGTTATCATACGGGATATGATACATAAAACAGCAAAGGACAAAATTGTCCTTGTAAGCACACATATAGTATCTGATGTTGAAACTATTGCAGATGAAATAATAATTATGAAGCAGGGCAGAATTGCCGCAAACGGAACTGTTGAACAGCTTGTCAGTGTTCTCCCGCACGAACGCCGGACACTCGAAAACGCATATATGTTGCACTTTCCCGAGAAAAACACGGCAGGAGGTGCTATAGATGAAAATAGCTCTGTATGAGCTTTACAAAGCGTTAAAAAGCAAAGTGCTGTTAATATTGTTTGTAGCACTGTTTTTGCTGAATTTAGCTCTTTCGGCAACATATACGCCTGTCCTTGGCGTACCCGATGAATGTATTCGTGAAATTAACAAGGTATATTTATCTACATCGGAAGAGGAAAAGCTGTCTGTCGCAGAGAGTATTGCAAACAAATATATAAAAGACAATGTGCTACAGAATATATTTCCGGACAAGAAATATGAGGATAAATTAAATCGGGTAAAAAACTACAATACCACAATCAGGAATATCAAAAGCGAAGCCGAACAGCGTTCAAAACCATCGTTTTTTTCTAAGGAAAACAGCTTTACACAGCTTAGCTTCAAGGATATTTTCACAGCATACAACAATGTAATTGAAAATAAACCGTCCTTTTATCCCGACTACGGAACAGAACGCTATATAAACAGCGCAGATACCGATTTAATGATGCTTGTTTTTGTGCTTATGCTGACGGTTATTGTATGCTGTCGCGACAAAATGACAGGCATGGCGGCGGTTATAAGACAAACTCCCAAAGGGCGTATTCACAGTGCAGGAGCAAAGCTGATAGCCTGCTTTTTGCTTACCGTTACTTCGGCTGTGTTGTTATACGGTACTGTATTGCTTACAGGTACTATTCGCTTCGGGCTTGGCGATTTATCAAGATGTATTCAGTCAATCCCGCAGTTTACGCTATGCAATATAAATATGACCGTGGGAGAGTATCTTGTTATCCACTTTTTATTCAAAACATCAGCCTTTTTTATAGTCGTTGTTGTAATGATGATTATATGTACTTTCCTTAAAAATGTTGCGGCGGCGTTTGCTGTTATCTCTGTTTGTAGTGGTGTTTCGATATGGCTTTATACTTCTATAAGTGATATATCGGCATACAAC
>CAVJKI010000336.1:0-4743 GCA_963649995.1 Sodaliphilus sp. | reverse complement strand
CAACCTTGATATGCCCCTTTTTATCCAATGCCAACGATACATAGCTGCCATAGTACATTGCCGAGAGTGTTGCACTAAAACATTGAAACTCGTACATCTTCTGTAGCTCCTTCACAAAGTCGCAAAATTGCTTTGCGGCACAGTCGAAGGAAGCGTACGCCTGAAATGTTCCTGATTTTACTCTCAACCAGATAGTGGCGTTACGCGGATCTCCTGTTTTGACGTCCTCACAGTAAAAAATACATTCTTCTATCGCCAAGAAGTTTTCTCCGTATTTCAGCTCTGCCGGCTGGTATCCTGACGGTTTCATAAATGCCTCCTTTGTGCCTTTCAGACAATATCTTTGATAACCTTCAGTGCCACACCCTAAATCGTCAGCTCTTTCGGGTGGATGACGCGCTGCTTTTCGGTGTGGCTGCTGTTTTCAGTATACAGCACGGGCTTGCCGGTCTCGTTGCGCAGGATGTTTATTTTGTCAGCTTGCCGATAACGCCGTTGAGAAACGCCGCCATTCTTTTCGGCGACCGGCGGTTCTCGCGATTCAGCCATTCTCTGATTACCGCATATCCACCCTGATAGAAAAACAGTCGCAGCTGTTCCCTTTCCTCCTCCGTAAAGGTTTCGGGAATCGCCATGTCAAGCTGTTTCCGAATAGTTGGCAGATCAAACAGTTTGGTTGAAAAATCCTTATCGGGCAATGCGTTGATAAGAACCTTAAAATGCTCTTCATCATCAAGCAAAGCTTCCAGCATCCGACACAGACAGTCCTCTCCGGCAATACCTTCGTCGGACAGGATTTCCTCCAGCTTGCGAAAGCAATCATTTTCAATATCGGTAAGAAGCTCGAGCTGACTACCATAGTATTTATAAAACGTTACCCGGTTGAGCTGGGCTTCGGCACATAGCTCATATATGGTGATTTTTTCAAGCGGCTTTTCTTTGAGCAGTTTGATCAGTGCGTTTTTTAACAGCATCTTACTCAACCGTATTCTTTGATTTTCCATACGCTCTCCATTTATCTAACAAATATTTGGAATCTGTTGGCTTCGATACATTAACTACAGTATATGTATATATCGCATCGTATCGAAATAAACAGTTTGTTGACTTTATGTTCATTTGTAATTATACTTTATTTACAGAGATCTGTCAACAACAAAATCGTGGAGGTGCGCCTATGAAACGACTGACATCCTTTATTGTAAACAAACGGATTCATATTCTTGTCGTTATGCTGATTCTGACCGCGGTCAGCGCTTTCCTGATACCCAAAGTCGATGTAAATTCGGACATGACAAAATATCTGCCGGACAGCTCAAAAATGAAGCAGGGCACTTCTCTTATGAAAAAAGAGTTCCCGAATGAAGACGAAATCTACACGATTCGGGTTATGTTCAAAGGACTAAGCGACGAGAAAAAGACAAAAGTAAAAGAAACTCTTGCCGCAATTGAAAATGTGGACAGTGTAACTTATGACAGAAACAACAGCGATTATAACAGCGGGGAATACACCCTCTATATCATCAACACCAAATACAGCTATGCCACGGCGGAAGAAGCCGCCATCGAAAAACAGGTAACGAAAGAATTTCCCGACTATAAAGTTGTCGTAAAGAATGACGGCTCTTCGGCTGCGGATATTCCGCTTTCGGTGTATCTTGCAGCGTTCGGGATCATTCTTGTCGTTCTTCTCGTATCCTGCGACTCATATTTTGAGCCGTTGCTGTTCCTTATCACCATAGGCATCGCCGTTATATTGAACCTCGGCACGAATTTCTTCCTCGGCGAGATATCAGATGTCAGCTTTGGCATTGCGGCTGTATTGCAGCTTGCGCTGTCGATGGACTATTCAATCATTCTGATGAACCGCTATCGGCAGGAGCTGAAAAAGACCGATGACTGCAAAAAAGCGATGGCAGATGCTCTGCGTGCCGCCTTCGGTTCTATTACCGGCAGCGCCGTAACCACGATCGTCGGGCTGCTTGTTCTGGTATTTATGACTTTCAAAATCGGTGCGGACATCGGTATCGTGCTGGCAAAAGGCGTTGCGTTCAGTATGCTCTGCGTGTTTACCGTTCTGCCTGCGCTTATCCTGCTATCGCGCAAGCCTATTGAAAAAACTGAAAAGAAAAAGCGACAGGCAAACGAGAACAAAAAAGGAACGGTTGCGGCACTTGGCAGCTTCAGTTATCGGCTTCGCGGCGTTATTGCGGTACTGTTTGTCCTGCTTTTCGCTGTTACTGGATATCTGCAATCCGGAACAAAAACCGTCTATACCTTATCTGAAAAGGATCCGATTGCCGATGTTTTCCCAAACGACAACACTGTTGTTCTGCTTTATGATAACCCGGATGAAAACAAAATTGCCGATATTGTTTCAACTCTGGAAAACAAAGACGACGTAAAAAGCGTCGTTTCATATCCTACAACTCTCGGCAGGCAATGCACCGTACAGGAGATAGCAGATATGCTTTCGGCTATGGACGGAAATTTACAGGCAAGCGAAAAACTGCTGAAGGTTGTCTTTTACCGCTACCATACGAACGGAACGCTCTACCCGCTGACCTTATCCGATTTTATCGGCTTCCTTTCCGATACGGTGTCAACCGATTCTATGTTTTCCGACTATATCGACAAGGACTCCGCAGCGCAGCTTGCGGTGCTGAAGCCCCTGACCGACAAAAACGCACTGACCACGCCTCTGCCGCCTGCGGTACTTGCACAAAATCTCGGCATGGACGCCGCCATGGTGACGCAGCTCTTTATGCTGCGTTTCGGAGCGGAATACACCCCTGATAAAACCATGTCGCTGTATGAATTCATTTCTTTCCTGACAGAAAATATTCTTACGGTGCCCGAATATGCCGCCATGTTTGACGATGCGGCAAAAGCGGGCTTGTATCAGACAAAGGCGATTGCCGATATTGTCATAAGCGGCAAAGAGCTTACATCCGAAGAAATGACAGCTTTTCTCAGCGGAATAAGCGATTGGTTTGATGAGAGCACCGTGGAATTTCTGTATCTCTGCAAAGCAAGTCTGCAGCATGACGATACAAAGCGCACGATGTCGCCGGAGCAATTGGTCGGTTATCTTGATGCGCTGTGTCGGGAATCGTCATTTTCCGCTCTGCTGACCACCGAACAAAAAGACGTAATCGGAACGACAAAAACACAGCTTGACGACAGTATACGACAGCTGAAAGGCAAAAATTTCTCCCGCATGACCATCACGACAAGTCTGCCGGTCGAATCGGAAAAAACCTCGGCATTCGTAAAGAAGGTGACCGACTCCTGCAACGGCAAGCTGTCCGGCAAGTATTATCTTATCGGCAACAGCATTATGGTAGACGAAATGGAATCCGGCTTTGATCGGGAACAGCTGCTTATCACCTTGCTGACAGCTGTATCCATTTTCATCGTTGTTGCGCTGACCTTCCGCTCTCTTGCCATACCTGCGATTCTCGTGCTGATCGTGCAGTGCGGTGTGTTCATAACAGTTTCGGCACTCGGTTCTTTCGGCGGCTCGATGTACTATCTGGCACTGCTTATTGTCGAATGTATTCTTATGGGCGCAACCATCGACTACGGAATTCTGTTTACCGGCTATTACCGTGAAATGCGTGCGACACTTCCCGTCAGCGAAGCGCTTATCGGTGCATATAAGGGCAGTATCCACACTATACTCACCTCCGGATCGATCATGGTGCTGATTACCGCGGTGATCGGACCGCTGTTCAACAATCCGACCATTGAGCAGATTGTGCGCACACTGTCGGTAGGTTGTGCATCCGCCATATTCCTTATCCTGTTTGTCTTACCCGGAATTCTCGCGTTGTGCGACAGAATCGTGGTTAGAAAAAGCAAGAAAAAATGACGGATCGCTTTATCAATGCAGTACATCGGAAAGTCATATGGCTCTTTTGCGGTTCTCGTATATGCTACGCACATTTTGGCTCAATAATTCCAAAAATTTTATATAGTATTGCACCTGACAGTATAATTTACTCATAAAAACAAAAACCGCTGTTTTTTATAAAGAAGCATCGCCCCTCTTGACAAGAAGACTTTTTTCGGATACAATGTTATTAGGAGCTTATCCTAATAATAAAAGAAGGAGAAACATGATTATGAGCACAGAAAACAAGTACGCAGGCACACAAACCGAGAAAAATCTTTGGGAGGCATTCGCCGGAGAATCACAGGCAAGAAACAAGTACACCTACTTTGCATCCGTCGCAAAGAAGCAGGGCTTTGAGCAGATTGCCGCCCTGTTTCTGAAAACAGCTGAAAACGAAAAGGAGCACGCTAAACTCTGGTTCAAAGAGCTGTGCGGTATCGGCGATACGGCACAGAATCTTGCCGCCGCAGCCGCAGGCGAAAACTACGAATGGACGGATATGTACGAAGACTTTGCAAAAACCGCCGAGGAAGAAGGCTTTACCGAGCTGGCAAGACGCTTCCGTCTGGTAGCTGCCGTGGAAAAACACCACGAGGAGCGCTACCGCGCTCTGCTCCGCAATGTCGAAACGGCAGAGGTATTCGCAAAGAGCGAGATCAAGGTGTGGGAGTGCCGTAACTGCGGTCACATCGTCGTCGGCACAAAAGCTCCGGAGGTCTGCCCCACCTGCAATCATCCGCAGAGCTACTTTGAACTTCATGAGGAAAACTATTGATATGGCGGACAATCGGTTCGATCCGAGCGCTTTGTATCAGATCGGCTACGGCTTGTATGTTCTTACAACC
>CAVJKI010000335.1:0-4874 GCA_963649995.1 Sodaliphilus sp. | reverse complement strand
TCCGATAATATGGAACTCGTAGATATTTATGCCGATGAAGGAATTACGGGAACGAGTATCAATAAAAGAGACGACTTCAATCGTATGTTGCGGGATAGCAGCCTCGGAAAAATCGACCGTATTTTTGTCAAAAGCGTATCCAGATTTGCAAGGAACTCTTTGGAGTGCATTGAAAGCATAAGATTGCTTAAATCATATGGTACTACAGTCCTTTTTGAAAACGACGCAATAGATACCAACACTATGAACTCTGAGATGATTCTTTATATAAAAAGTGCGTTTGCGCAAAACGAATCGTTGTCAGGCTCAAAAAGAGTGTCTACGGCTATACGCATGAAAATGTCAACCGGCGAGTTCTATAACTATACAGCTCCGTTTGGTTATAAGGCGGAGGACAAAACACTGATTCCCATTCCAGAGGAAGCTGAGATCGTTAAAAGAATATATAACGAATACATTGCCGGTAAGGGAATCGTAAAAATTGTTTCGGATTTAAACCGGGACGGTGTAATCGGAAAGCCTTGGGGAAAAGAACGAGTACGATATATACTAACAAATGAAAAATATTGCGGAGATAGCCTATATCAAAAGTCTTACACGCCGCCTGTGTTACCGCTTCGGAACATTCCGAACAGAGGTGAGGTTGATAAGTATTATGTTGAAAATACGCATCAGGCGATTATTGATAAGTCTGTTTTTCAAACCGTCAGCAAGATGTTTGAGAAGAATATGTTGCGATATGGTAATCGTCAGAAACGCGCATCTGAAAATTTCAGTGGCAGAATAATTTGCGGTGATTGTGGGTGGACATATAAGAAGAAAAGCGGAAACGGAGAGCCGACATGGATCTGCACAAAGGACTGCATTGCAGGTCAGCGTTGCAACACTCATCCTATATCCGAAGCAGTGTTAAAAAAGGCTTTTGTTATGATGTTCAATCGGTTACAACAGCATAAGGATATGATAATTAAGGATACGCACCGTAAGCTGTTGAATTTACGGAAAGCCTTTTTTAATAACAGTACGGCTGTTGAGGATATAGATAACGAATTGGCAGATCTGGCAGAACAGAACTCAATGTATGTCCATTTTCATTCTCAAAAGATTATTGACGAAATAACCTTTATGGAACAGACAAACGAAATCAAAAGGCGAATAAGTGAATTAAGAAGCCGTCGCATAAAACTGATGAATGAAAATGAAGAACGCTGCATCGAACTGCTGAAAGAAACAGCGGAACAGCTTGACGAATTCCCGCAGGCGATTTTACGCTTCGATTTTTGCCTTTTCGATAAGCTTATAAAAAGGATCATCGTTTTAAGTGACTCGCTTATATTTGAATTTCGTTGCGGAATAAAACTTAGGGAGACGATATAATGGAATTGCGCACCTTGCTTTACGGATACAATAAACATCAATTTTGCTTTTATCCAAACAGTGATGAAAGCGCTGTCGTAAAAATGATTTTCGATGAGTACATAAGCGGAAAAACGCTGCAACAAATTGCGGACCGCTTGACTGCAAAACAAATCGTATATTACAAGGATAAAACCGTATGGAATAAAAATATGGTGCGGCGTATTCTTGAAAACCGACATTATATCGGTGATGAAGAATATCCGGCTATTGTAACTGCCGATGAATTTGAAAAGGCAAATAAAAAACGCCTTAGCAAAGGCGGCGAACGGGTTACCGATACTGTGCAGGAAAAGTTTTTTAAGTATCATACCGTATGCGGACAATGCGGAAGTAGATTCACCCGTCGGAGAAATTGGAGCAAGACACGCGAAAAGTGGTATTGCACTTGCGGTTGTAAAAATACCGTATATATAGATGACAAGCTATTTTACAGTCAGATTCATTCTATTATTAGCCGTGTAATTGCAGAACCCGCATTACTTAATGTATTGCCACAGGAGAATTCTTTATGTGCTCTTACACCGGAGGTTATGAGGGCAGATAAAGAAATTGATCGGATGACTGAAAGAAAAAACATTGACTTTCTTCCTGTCAAAAAGGCAATCTTCTCAAATGTTTCGGACAAATTTGATTGTTGCACACTTGATAGAGCAAAGGCGTTCAGCGGTGTTCTTATGCAGTATTACGGAGAACAAACCGCATCGGACACTATAAACATCAAGGTGCTTGAAGATACGGTTGATAAAATCACAGTTGATGAGAACGGTGTCGTTTCGGTTGAGTTCTTGAACGGATGTCGAATTTCAAAGGAGGACAGTAATGGAAACAGCAGTAACACCCAGACAGAAAATTATAACTAAAATAGAAGCTAACCCGGCGTTGGTATCAAGGAAAAATTCAAATCGTCCGTTGAATGTAGCAGCTTACTGCCGCGTATCGACTGATGCAGAGGATCAAATAAATAGTTACAGAGCGCATGTGTCATATTATACGGAGCATATTTCTCAAAATCCGAAATGGCGTTTTGTCGAGGTTTATGCCGATGAAGGTATAACGGGTACAATGGTTAAAAAGCGTGAGAATTTTCTTCGCATGATTAAGGATTGCGAAAAAGGCAAGATTGATATGATCCTTACAAAGTCTGTATCCCGTTTTGCCCGTAATATTGTAGATAGCATTAGTTATATCCGTAAGCTGAAAGCAATGGGGATTGGGATTTATTTTGAAGAACAGAATATCGACTCGCTAAAAGAGGACAGCGAGACATATATCGGTATTTACAGTGTAATGGCACAGTCCGAAAGCGAAAATATCAGTGCCAATGTTTCTTGGGGTATAAGGAAGCGTATGCAAAACGGAACCTATGCCTGCCGCTTTAATATGCTTGGGTATCGCAAGAATAAAGACGAAACAGAACCTCGTATTATTCCGGAGGAAGCTGAAATTGTTCGCGCCGTTTTCAAAATGTATGATGAAGGATACAGCTTGGATCAGATTAAATCTTATCTTGAAGAAAAAGGCGTTAAAACCTCCAACGGCAAAACACAGTGGAGCAAAGAGAACATAAGAAGAATGCTCACAAATGAGAAGTATGTCGGCGATGTTATTTATCAAAAGACTTTTAGAACCGATTGCATAAGCAAACATACAAAAGTGAACCGAGGTGAACGGACAAAGTATCTCGTCAGTAACAATCATCCGGCTATCGTAGACAGAGATTTATTCAACGCGGTTCAGGCGGAAATTGCGCGACGGAGCAGCAAACGACGGACTTCCGATAAAACACTTACCTCGCTTGGCAAGTACAGCGGCAAATATGCTCTTTCAGAACTTTTAATATGCGCCGAGTGCGGTAGTCCGTATAAAAGAAAAACATGGACAAACGGAAGTGAAAAGCGTATTTATTGGCGTTGCCTTAATCGAATTGAACACGGCGCAAAATATTGTCCGCACTCAAAAGGATTTGAAGAAAAAAGGTTACACAGTGCGATATGCAGAGCGTTAAAGAAAGCGGTAAATGATAATGCGGAATCGATTTTGTTGATTAAGGCAAACCTTGCATATGCAGTTACCGGAGATGAAACCAATCTTGATTTGGGAGCTATTGAAAAGCGCATAAAAGAAGCAACAAAGGAAATGGAAGAATACATGGTGAATTACCGCAACACAGGCGGTGATAAAAACCGGTATCTGGAGTGTATTCAAAGCGCTGCTGATGAAATTAAAACCCTGCGTGTTCAACTTGAAACTGCAAAGTCAAAGCTTGAAAAGTGCGACGAGGCAAATGCGGAAATCAAGCGGCTTTGTGATTGGCTGGATTGCCATGACACTTCATTTGCTGATTATGATGACATCGTAATTCGTCGGGTTGTGGAGTGTATAAAGGTTTATAAAGACGGAACAATCAAGGTGATAACAAAATTCGGAACAGAAGCGACAGAAACTATATAATAAGAAAGAAGAAAGTCGGCAGATGAACTGTCGGCTTTTTTACATGCGGAGAGCTTGTATGGCTTTCCAAAATATGATATAATCATAAAAGTGTAAGGATTTGTGATTGTGCTATTTCGTCCCGATAAATATGAGGGGCGAATAGATGTGTGCAATGAGTAAAAAAGTGCTTGTTATAAGGGGTGAAACGCATTGTGCGATTTCGTCGCGCAGTCACATCATTACTCCACGATGTGGAACACACTTTGAAACCCCTTGATTTTCAAGGGGTTTCAGTGTTTTTTGCTCATCTTTCTAAATTCACTTTTCAGGGCAAGTAATTTCCGGTTTTCTCGATATAACAGGACTTGAACCGCCGATGCTGCTTAAAATCGTGTCCCGAGAGGTAAAGGAAGCGTCTTTTCTTATATCGTTAGAGATTATTATTTGACGGAAACATTACCCGAAAATATTTCGTCGGATGATGTCAAGTATCGGCCTAAGGAAGTTGATGAAGATGGAAATTTGCCGGAACAATATAGATATCTTGTGGTGAACGCAACTGTTCAAAATATTTCCGGAGAAAATGATGTTGAGCATTTGATAAATTGCTTCCATGGTGAATTTATTAGTGATGACTATCAAAAACTTTTTCCTATACAAGAATTCAGATATTTTTCAAGGCTGGGAGAGGCGTCAGACAGAAGTAGCGAGAAATATCACTATATTTTCAAAAAGGATGAGTTGATTGAAGCACAACTGATATTTATTTTGGATATGACCGACTTTGAGGAAAGATTTGATTTTTATTTTGTGCTGAATCAAAGCGGAGCGTGGTCACCGGATGAAAATTACCGAATTCAAAAAGCGGAGTTGGATTCGCAATCGCTTGACAAGTAACAAACACACGAAAAATAAAAGTTAATTTTTTTGCTGAAAAATCGCTATTTTGATTGATTTAAGGCATTACTGTTGTAGAACATAAAGGTTTCACTTAAACATATCTTCATTACACAGGGACTTTT
>CAVJKI010000334.1:5111-5479 GCA_963649995.1 Sodaliphilus sp. | reverse complement strand
GCGCCTTTTCCTTCCATTGGCGGCACAGTCAGCGCATAATATTTATCGCCAATTTTAGTAACGAAGATGTATGTGCCACCATAAACGATTTCCTTAGGCTGCGTCACCTTTTTGAATATCGGCATAGGCTTTTTGCAGAAATCACAGCTCCCGTCATTGTTTGCGTCCTTGTGCATAACAGAGGTTTTAAGAGCAGATTTCAGAGCATATTCGATGCTATAAATCTGATTATTGCCGCTCGCATCATAAAAATAATATCCGCATGTGTCGCAATAGTAATAATTCGCTGTCCCATCCTTTTGACAAGTCGCCTCTGTTCCTTTAATAAGAGTCATTTTTTCGTGCGTGCAGCCGCCTGCCGGCAGGAC
>CAVJKI010000334.1:0-5017 GCA_963649995.1 Sodaliphilus sp. | reverse complement strand
AGGACTGTGATGTTAAATTCCTTTGAGGCCGTCTGTCCGCCGCAGCTTACATTTACGATAAAGCTGTATTTACCCGCTGTCGCTGTCGGTGTACCGGAAATTGATCCGGTTGTGCCATCAAGAGTAAGTCCGGCAGGCAAAGCTTGTCCGTCCCCAAGCGTCCACGAAGAGGAAAGGCTTGAATTTACCGACAAGGTTCGCGAATACGTTTCGCCGACCGTTGCATTCGGCAATTTGCCGTCCGTCGTTATTTCAAGCGCATCGGCAGGGTCTATTTTAAGCGTATAAGACTTCACCGTCGTGCCGTTGGCATTTGTTGCGGACAGGGCGAAGGTAAGCGTACCGCTTTCTGTCGGTGTTCCTGATATTACATAATAGTATCCTAACCGCCATTCATATTTAGCTTCCCCTGTAATACCATTTCCAAAGGTATATGCAGTGTTGTCTGTTTCACTCACAACAGCCGAAATATTCCCGCTGAGGCTTGGAACACCATCTTCTACATAAATATATGCCGAATAAGTCTGTCCTACCTTGGCATCCGTCAACGCATCTTTCGTAAATATCGGCTTCCTTGTATCTATGCCGCAATGCGTACATTTGCCGTCCGCACCCGGAGTATGCTCATCTGTAATATTCACGTTGCTGTTTGAATACAGCATCTCCTTGTGGGCATTTTTATTTGTACTGTCGGTATGACAGCAATAATGCGTGATATATGAAACTCCCCTTGTCCCCGTTGTATTCGGGTAGGTTTCAGGCACTTTCCCTTCTTCGTAAGGATTTTCAAGATTTTGTCTCCATAAAGCGCTGCCCGCGATCCACATTTTATATGCAGGTTCGCCGCTTTTAAATACCTCTGTAGAAACATTGCCGCAGCTTGTCAGATTGATATTTTCTCCGGCAAGCGCACTGTCCTCACAAGGAAATACTGTTTTGTCATTGTAGCATCTTTCCACGGTATGTGTCGCAAAGGAACTTAAATGTTGGCGCACACTGCCGGCAATTGGATATGCTTTTGCCGATGCGCTATTGCCTGTTACAGCAACCGTTCCTGCATTGTAGCTGGCATATAGATAAGTTTGCGTCCAGTCGAGATAACCCACGAGCCCCGACGCAGTGCCGCTTGCCTTGACCTCGCCTCTGTTTGCGCAAAATTGAACCGTTGCAGACTGTCTTGATTGATATAAAATTCCGGCAGCGTTGTAACCTTGTACATTGCCTGAATTTACACAACCCTGAATAAGACCCCCTTTATTTGCCGTCGTGGCGTCTCCTCCTGAATTTCCGACAATACCCCCGGCGCCGCCTCCTATTGTATCTGCCTCATCGGCATATACCTTGCCATAATTACGGCAGTTTACAATTGTTTTATACGCCGAGTTGCCACCTGTCAGATTTCCCGCAATGCCTCCCGCATAGTAGTTTCCGACAATCGTTCCATAGTTTTCACAGCCCTCCGCTTTCCCGGACATAAAGCCTGCAATACCGCCAACCATGCCCATTCTGACCGCATGAGCTTGAAAGCCGATAGCAGCGCTTTTACCTGCGACTGTTGCCCGATTTACGCAATCTTTAATTGTATCTATGCTTCCTACCGCTCCTGCAATACCTCCGGTAGAGCCGTCGCTTCCGTATTTATGCCCGATAATAAGGGAATTTGCTCCTACTATAAGATTCATAACATGACCGCTGTAAGTCGTATTTCCCTGTGGGTTGCCTATGTATCCGAAAAGTCCAGCATAGCCTATCGTATCGTCATTGACGTAAATACCGTCTATGGCATGACCGTTTCCGTCAATAGTGCCGGCATATGGCATATCTTTTGTTCCTATCGGAGTCCACGCTTTGATTCCGAGACGCAATTCCGCCGCCGCTTTAGCATTAGCTCGCAGTGCGGCAATTTCAGCTTCACTCTCGCCCGCTTCTGCGGCTTCTCTGCCCTCGTATTCAAACACGCCTAAAATTGTACCGTTCATACCTGACCCCACAGCGGCAGTTTCGCCGCCCTTTGCCATGGTAATCAGCCCGGTGTCGTGACTGTAGGTAAATGAAACTCCCGGATTCAAAACAATATCCGCCGTAAGCCGTGCGTTTACCTCTGTCGTCGCCTCCGTTCTGCTATTCACATAAGCTGAAAACCATTCTAAATCCTCAACACTATCCAAAAGATAATATCCATCCGCGTCTTGCTGCGGAGCCGTCGCTGTTACCTCTGCAAATGCTGCCGAAGGCATTAACGTTAATACCATCATGAACGACAAACATATCGCCAAGAGTTTTTTCATGTTCAGAACACCCCTTTCGTTTTCGCCGTGCGGCCACCCATACGACCACCACAGGATAAGTTTTATTTTAGTATTAAACAAATTAACAATACATAAATTCAAGCTGTCTGTCCCCATCCTTTTATAGAAAAGGAGGGTATCCCGCGCTAATAAAAGCTCAAAATTTCCCACTTTTTTATAAAAGTATAGGAAAAAGGGCGGGGAATTTACATGTTTTCCCATTTGCTGTATTTAGAAGAACCTTCGGCTTCGAATTATTTGATTCTTCTATTGAACGAAAGAACAATCTATAGCATAATATATCTATACGATTTGGGGGAGGGAGATCAGATTCGCTGTTGTCTTCTGAGGAATACGGACAAGTTTTGGGGAACAAGCTGCAATCTGAATAACGGAGGCTGCTATGCAATTATCTAATTTGTTTACAAAAGAAAAACAATCGATGCACCGCAAGCTTTTTACCTATATGCTTACACAGGTGATAATCCTGCTTCTGATGTTCACCTGTTTTCTGGTTTTATTCGGGCGTTTTGAAACCACCAATCATACGCTTTCTAAGGTTCTGACGCTTCAGGCTGATGTATTTACGCGCGAAATGAATGTCTATTATAACGAAATTGCGGAAAACAGCATCACTCTGTCCGAGGATATTTCTCTGGCAACAGAAAATTATCTTGCACAAAACAATATGTCGTTTTCTTCTCTGATAAATCAGGCGGCGCATATCGAAGCTCTTGAACAAAATTATGCGGATATTCTGCTCAGGGAGCTTTCAAAAATTGACTGCTCCGGTGCATATTTGATAATGAACACTTCTCAAATGACGAAAAATGAAAACAATAGGGCAGGTCTTTATATCAAACAGGATCTTCTTGCCGCTGATAAAAACGATTCTTACCTTCTTTTCTGCGGCAGCGCGAAGCTCGGTGAAAAGGACGGGATTATTCTGCACAGAAAATGGCAATCGGAATTTGATACTTCGCTGTTTCCAAATTATTCTGAAGTTATTTCGTCCGGGGCTGCTGCTCCAGATAAAGCTTGCTATATCCTTGATATGACTACGCTTCCGCAAACCTCGGAAAAGGTTATGCTGGTTTCGATTCCGATTATCGGCTCTGATGGGAGCGTCTATGGTATCTGCGGTTTTGAGATAAATCAGGCTCTTTTCAAATCAAAACATTCGCAGCCGACTTTCTTTGAGCATCTGACGTGTCTGTTTTCACGCAAAAGTGGTGATGTTATTAACATAAATGAAGGTTTAAGCTGTGGTGTAGACGGCGGTTATTATCTGCCTCCTAAGGAGTCTCTTAATACAAAGAGTCTGGGTTCTGAGTTGGTGCAGCTTGACAACGCTTATGGTTCGTATGTCGGTATTATCAACGATGTCTCTATTTATTATGCCAACTCTGATTATGCTGTTACGGTGATGATTCCTAAAAGCGATTATACTGCGATGCGCCTCCAAAATACGTTGAAAGCTCTGGCTATTATCGGGTTGCTTTTGCTTAGCGTAGTTTTCTGTTGTTTCTATTTTTCCAGGCGGTATATTTCGCCTATTCTGGTCGCTTTGGATAAGATAAAGAAATCGCAAACGGATGAAAAGAATAATCTTCTTGAGATCGATGATCTTTTTGACTTTTTGTCTCGCAAAGATAGGGAACAGGAAGCGGCTCTTAATATTTTTATGAAAAAAAACGAAAAGATGCAAAGCGAGATTGAGCGCATAAATCTTGAGAACGAAAAGCTTGCAACGGCATCCAGAAATGTTATTCAGCAGGATGACTATGAGTATTTTGTCACGGGAATCCAACGCCTGACTGCAACTGAAAAAAATGTGTTTAATTTATATCTCGATGGCAAATCTGCTGCGGAAATTATGGAGACGATGTCAATCAAACAAAGCACGCTTAAATATCATAATAAAAATATCTACGATAAGTTAGGTGTTTCCGGCAAAAAGCAGCTCCTGCATTATGCCGCCCTTTACAATGCGCGAACCAAAGAAAAATAATATGCGGAGCTCCGCACAAACACGCATTTTCCAATGTTTTTGCGTCGGGTTTGGCGTCGGCGCTCCGCAATATAGGTCTACCGGTCGTGATAAAAACGACCGTACGCCCTATATTGCCTCCGCACCGTTCGTGACCTTGAAATTTACGCATTTACGCATAAACGTGCATTTTCCAACGATTTCGTGGGAAATACCCCCAAATCATTCGGCCTGCGACCGCCACAGGAACGTCACAATCTGCGCCCTCGTGCAATCGTTATCAGAACCAAACGAGCCTTCGCTAACACCCATTGTAATTCCATTAGCCTTAGCCCAGGCAACCGCACTTGCATAATAGCTGTCGGAAGCAACATCTGCAAACTCACTCGTCGCAGCCGCACTTCCATTCATCGCCCTTGCAAGGAAGGTCACAGCCTGCGCCCTTGTGCAGGCGTCATTCGGAGCGAAGCTGTCAGCATCCATTCCCATTGTGATACCGTTTTCGACCGCCCATGCAACAGCCTTGGCATAGTAGCCGCCCGCCTTCACATCGGAAAATGTTATATCAGACTTCGGCTCAGGGCTTCCTGCCGCCCTCCAGAGAAAGGTGACGATCTGAGCGCGGGTACACGGCGCGCTCGGGCTGAAGTGCAGCTCGTCCGTACCGTCAGTGATTCCCTTTTCTACAGCCCAAAGCACTGCGTCATAGAAATAATCCTTTACATTCACGTCCATGAAG
>CAVJKI010000333.1:4342-7043 GCA_963649995.1 Sodaliphilus sp. | reverse complement strand
TGTCTATTATAGCACGGAAACTATCTGATGTCAAGCATTTTTTTATTATTTTTCGATATTTTTACGGTTTTTATTTCAATAAAAATCTAATATCTGTATTCCTATTGTATATTGTATTTTTTCTGTTTTTCACACCTACATATAGTTTCTGTTTTCTGATGCCACCTTTATGTATAATCTGCTTATCTTCGCAGATACTCTTTTCAAAGCTAATTTTTATGAAAGGAAGTTGTATATGCAATACATCAGACAGTTGAATCCGTTCTATAAAATGATGTCGGTTACTATTATAATGTTACTGATATTCGGTATGATTTCATCTGTACCTAAAGAAAATGAAGCTGTTATAGCTTACTCACAAAAAGGCTCGCAAGGCACAGAGGTCGAAGCTGTCCAACAAACGCTTAAGGACAGAGGCTTGTTCAATGCCGAGGTCACAGGTTATTTCGGAGATAAAACCGAAGAAGCCATTCTCAGGTTTCAAAAGCAGCAGGGTTTATCTCAGACCGGTGTAGCCGACCAGGCTACTCTTAAACGCTTAGGTATTACGATCGGCTCCATACCGCCTGCTACCGAGGCTAACGTAAATCTGCTCGCCAGAATCATTTCCGCCGAGGGACGCGGTGAGCCGTATATCGGTCAGGTCGCTATCGGTGCAGTTATCATGAACAGAATTGAACACCCGTCTTTTCCCGACACTCTGGCAGGAATTATTTATGAAAACGGCGCTTTCACTGCGCTTGTCGACGGTCAGTTCAACGAGCCTATAGCGGATTCTGCGTATGACGCCGCCCGTGACGCTCTATCCGGCTGGGATCCGACAGGCGGTTGCATTTACTATTATAATCCGAAGAAAACAAGCAATCAATTTATGATGAGCAGACCTGTTCAGAAGGTTATAGGAGATCACTATTTCTGCACTTAAGAAAATAAGGAGAAGCAATACTTCTCCTTTACATATTGTAATTTTTGCGATTTATTCTACTTACAGTTTTATAAATTAGCCGCTCCGACAGAGTTATCTATCTTTCGGAGCGTCGTTATCATAAGCGCCAGTAAACAGCTAATAACCGATAAAACCAGAGATACAATGATACTCAGTATCAGATTGTTCATATCAACTTCATTATATGAACTCATCAAAAGGCTCTGTAATGTGAACGGGTTATATTTATCTATGTTCAGTGCCTGAAGCAATAGAGGTATTACCGTCGATGTAGCGTATACTATAATAACGGATATACCGGGTCTGCCCGTTGCAAGTCCCATCAGAAAATATACCGATACCAAGAAGAAAATATATATTGCAGCGCACGCCGACGAGAATATAATGTCGCTCATAATCAACTCATTGTTATAAAGAGCATTACTTATACCTCCTGTAACAAGTCCTCCTATAAATGCAAGAAGCCCTATCAGAAACGGATATATGATATATTTAGGAAGAACATATCCGACAGGTGTAAGACCTGCACAGTTCGGCATGATGATTGAGCGTTTTTTCTGTTCTCCGCCTGCTGTAGACATGAGCAAGAGTAAAATGATAAGAGAACCTGTTGAAGCAAGAGCATTTATACCTGTTTTAAAACCGACTGATGCCATACTTCCGCCGTACATAGCTTCTATAGACGCTATCATACTGTTTATAGAATCCACCGCACTGTCAACCTGCTCCTGTGTTTCTCCGCCGATTTGCTGTCCCATATCGGAAATCTGATTTGCCATCAATTCCATCGACTTATACATAACAGGATACAAGAGCGAAATTCCTATTATAGTAATAATTACACCCAATAATTTGAAACCACGGGTAAAAAGCATAAGCTCTTTTTTTATACCTGCTTTAAACATTCTGCTTGCTCCTTTCTTATCCTATTGTTTCCATGTATATTTGTTCAAGCGTTTTATTTTCAATTACGAAAAGCGATAACGTAAGTCCTGCCGAATTAAGCTCATTTAAAATCTGCTGAGCCTTCATCTGTTCGTTTTCATCAGTTGCCAGAGGTATCTGAAAGATTGCTCTCTGTCTGTCAAAATAGAAATTTCCGCCTGTAATTTTACTTATCGACTGTACTGCCGCTGTCGGATCTCCGAAAATACCCATAACAATTTTTTTGCCGTTTCTGTCATACTGCTCTTTAATTTCGGCAATCGTTCCTTCTACAGCCATTCGCCCGTCACGGACGATTCCTATTCTGTTCGCTGTTCTTTCAACATCAGATAAAATATGTGTGCAAAGAATAATCGTAGTACCCATATCCGACAGATTTTTTATAATACTCATTACCTCTGCTCTGCCCTGCGGATCCAGCGCCGACGTAGGTTCATCAAGTATCAGCAAGTCAGGGTTATCGAAGATTGAAGCCGCTATTCCCAGTCTTTGATTCATACCACGGGAATAGCCTTTTATTCTGCGCTTTCCGCCCTCGCCCATTCCTACTATATTTATTACTTCTTCAATGCGCTTTTTCTTATCTCCCTGATAACTGTAGCACGCCGCAATATAATCAAGATATTCATAGCCGTTCATATATGTAAACATCGAAGGAGTTTCGGGAAGATAGCCTACCTTGCAATTTTCCTTTCCGAAATTTATTTCTCCGCTGTCCTTAGGAATAATATTTGATACTATATTCATTGTAGTTGTTTTGCCGCAACCGTTTTTACCCAGAAAACCGTAAATATCGCCCTTGTTTACATT
>CAVJKI010000333.1:0-4332 GCA_963649995.1 Sodaliphilus sp. | reverse complement strand
TATCAAGACCTTTCAGTACTTCAAAAGCACCGTAGCTCTTGTGCAGATTCTTTATGTGAAGCATTTTTTCAAACCTTTCTGTACATTTTGTAAATCCGGAGGTAAATTATATTTACCTTCGCGCCAATTATAACATACTATCTAAAAATTGTCAATCAAATTCTGCTTGTGCTTCAAAACTAACTGTTTCGTCAGGAAATCTTCCCTCTACCGTGCAGATGTTATTTTTAATTTCAAGGTACAATCCTATTGTCTGTCCTTGCCTGCACTCATGTATGAAATTTATTCTCACTTTCTTATAATGCTTTTGAATCAGTTCTTCCGGGATTATATCACTCATCAGTCTTAAATAAACTCCGTTATTTACATGACCGTTAGCGTCTATGTCACTGTATACGAATGTATAATCCTTTATTTTCTTAGGATTTTCCGCCTTGAATTTTATAACTTGTGCTTGTACTTTATCTTCACAGGGAATCTGCTCATAAATATACTCTGACGGTCTACATATTTTGTGCGAGTGCGGATTTACAAGCGCCCACATAGTATCAACGTCACACAGGACATTTCCGTCTGTATCCTTTATATCAAATTTTCTTGTAAACTGTGAGCCTTTTGTTCCGCCCTCCCATGTCGTCATATACAATTTACTGTTATAATGCGGAACCTCGTTGAAATGTATTGCCGCCCGCGTAAGTAAAAATACCTGTCCGTCCTTCCACATCTGCTCACGGGTTATATTTCTGCTACGCAGATGATTTCCCGCAAGCTCAGCGCACCAGGCAAGCATTACCTGCGGTTTTATGTCGTACTTTTTATCACAATCGGCAAATTCGGGAACATATTCTACGGTATACTTTCTGCTATCCATAATAACCTTTCTTTTAACAAAATGAGCCACAAATACCGAAGTATCTGTGGCCCTGTATCTTACTTATTATCCTTGGGAACTATTCTGTCGATACCGCCCATGTATTTTCTGAGAACTTCAGGTATCTTTACACTGCCGTCGGCACAAAGATTATTTTCAAGGAATGCAATAAGCATTCTCGGAGGTGCAACAACCGTGTTGTTTAGCGTATGAGCAAAGTAGTTACCCTTATCCTTGCTCTTAACTCTTATCTTAAGGCGGCGAGCCTGAGCATCACCGAGGTTAGAGCAGCTTCCTACCTCGAAATACTTCTTCTGTCTGGGCGACCATGCCTCAACATCATAAGATTTTACCTTAAGGTCAGCAAGGTCACCTGAGCAACATTCAATTGTTCTTACGGGTATATCCATTGATCTGAACAGGTCAACAGTATTCTGCCACAGCTTATCAAACCACATAGCGCTGTCTTCGGGCTTGCAAACAACTATCATTTCCTGCTTTTCAAACTGGTGAATTCTGTAAACTCCTCTTTCCTCAATGCCGTGCGCACCCTTTTCTTTTCTGAAGCAGGGAGAATAGCTTGTAAGAGTATAAGGAAGCTTTTCTTCTTCGTTTATAGTATCTATAAACTTACCTATCATAGAGTGTTCGCTTGTGCCGATAAGATAGAGGTCCTCGCCCTCGATTTTGTACATCATAGCGTCCATTTCAGCAAATGACATAACGCCTGTTACAACGTTGCTGCGGATCATGTAAGGAGGAATACAGTAAGTAAATCCTCTGTCGATCATAAAGTCACGGGCGTAAGCAAGAACAGCTGAATGTAAGCGGGCAATATCACCCATAAGATAGTAGAAACCGTTACCTGCGACCTTTCTTGCACTGTCAAGGTCAATACCGTTGAATCTTTCCATTATTTCTGAATGATAAGGTACCTCAAAATCGGGTACAACAGGCTCACCGTATCTTTTTATTTCGACGTTCTCGCTGTCGTCCTTACCTATCGGAACAGAGGGATCAATGATGTTGGGAATTACCATCATTCTTTTCTTTACTTCTTCGCCGAGTTCTTCTTCTTTCTTTTCAAGCTGTTCAAGCTCATCTGAGAACTGCTTTACCTGTGCCTTGATCTGCTCGGCTTCTTCCTTCTTGCCCTGAGCCATAAGACCGCCGATCTGTTTTGACAGCTTGTTTCTGTCACTGCGCAGATTATCAGCTCTTTGCTGAGCTGATCTCAGTTCTTTATCAAGCTCTATTACTTCATTAACCAGAACAAGCTTTTCGTCCTGGAACTTCTTTTTGATATTTTCCTTTACTGCTTCTGGATTTTCCCTTAAAAACTTAATGTCTATCATTTGATTTGCCTTTCCTTTTTCCTTTATTTATTATTTGCAAGCCGATTTACAATATCGGTCAGATCTTCATCGCTGTAAAATTCTATTTGAATAGTGCTTTTCTTTTTACCGGGTATAATATTTACATTGGTTTCAAGTGCTTTTGCAAGACTTATTTCAGCCTCGACATAGAATGTTTCCTTTCTCTTTTCTGGCTTTTCAGTCTTATCAAGAGCCTTAATCATGCGTTCCATTTCACGCACCGAAACATCTTTACCCGCGGCTTTATGAGCAAGCTCTACCATGTCCTTGGTTTCCTTTACGCCAAGCAAAACCTTACAATGACCTGTAGAAAGCTCATTGTTGGATACCATCTCAGCTATTATCGGCGGTAAATTAAGCAGACGCAGTGAATTCGCAATAGATGATCTTGCCTTGCCTACTACTCTTGCCACATCTTCCTGTGTCATTCCGAACTTGTCCATTAGCTCTTTATAGCCGTTGGCTTCTTCAATGGGATTGAGATTTTCACGCTGTAAATTCTCAATTAGTGCGATCTGCTGTGCCTGAAGATCGGTAAGTTCCTTAATAAATACAGGTACCTCCGTAAGGCCTGCCATTTTTGCGGCACGCCATCTTCTTTCACCTGCAACTATCTGATATGTGCCGTCAGGCATGGTGCGCACAAGCAACGGCTGAATAATGCCGTTCTGTCTTATTGAATCGGCAAGTGTTTTTAACGCTTCAAGATCGAAATTTTTTCTTGGCTGTGATTTATTAGGCTCAATATCAGTAAGCTTGAGAGTACTTACGCCTTCTTCATCTTCGTCAAAGCTGTTATCATCAAAAATACTGTTGAAATTCTGGTTTAATACTCCTCGTTTTGCCATACACCCTCCTTAATTATCAAGCTTTTTAATTATTTCTCCTGCAAGCTTCATATAGCTTTCAGCTCCCTTTGAGCTTTTGTCATAATATATAACAGGCATACCGTGACTTGGTGCTTCCGATATGCGAACATTTCTCGGTATAACTGTATTGAATATAGATGACGGAGGAAAATTTCTCTTAATATCTCTCATTATTTCATTTGATTGAAGCAATCTTTTATCGAGCATAGTAAATACTATACCCATGAGAGAAAGGCTTTTATTTGATGTTTTCTTGACTTTCTTTACAGTCGACAGTAATTGAGCAAGTCCTTCAAGGCTGTAATGCTCACACTGCATCGGAACTATAAATTTATCACTTGCAATCAAAGCGTTTATAGCCAGTATTCGGCAAGCAGTCGATTATGATAATATCATATTCATCTTTCAGCTGAATAAGAGCCTTTTTTAATTGATGGTTTCTCTGTTCAATCTGCAAAAGATGCATTTCAGCTTCTGCAAGCTGAGCATTGGCAGGTATCAGACTTACATTTTTACAGTTTGTAGTCAATACAGCTTCCTGCGGCCGAACATTTGACATAACAACATCATAAGATGTAACTTGCAGATTTTTTTTGGAAATACCGTAGCCAGAGGTTGCATTACCTTGCGGGTCAAAATCTACTAAAAGCACTTTTTTACCTTTTGCACCAAGTGCGGCACTGATATTTACAGCTGAAGTTGTTTTGCCCACTCCGCCTTTTTGGTTCACAATAGAAATTATTACTCCCATAGTACCTCCTTCTGACCTTATGTTATACATTATAGCACAATACGGGTAAAAAAGAAAGCCCTTTTACAAAAAAACGTTCATAAATGTTCCATGTGGAACAAATTTATGAACGTTCTGTTCTATGAACATCAATCGTGCGGAATCCGTATTATATATTCCAAAACTCCGTTTACTTCTCTTTTTTCGGAGCTGAATTCTATTCCCGACCTTTTCATTGTGTCAAGCGTCTTATTTATATTATTAATGTATAGCTTTTTCTCTGTGAAAGTCCATCTGAACTTTTTCGGCTTATTTTCTTCTGATACCAATCTTTCAATATATTTTTCTGTTTGCCCGACATTAAGCTGATATTTATGTATATGCTCTACTGCCGCCTCCATTTTACCCTCCGGCAGTTTTAATAACGCCCTAATCTGCCGTTCGCAAAAATTGTACTGAATGGCTTTCTTTAAAATCGTATCGGAC
>CAVJKI010000332.1:3692-8058 GCA_963649995.1 Sodaliphilus sp. | reverse complement strand
TCGGATTTTACACCGCAACGACTGTTTTTACACCGCAAGGGCATACTTTTTAATTTTTCCTTGGCTTTGTATCAAACTCGCTATGATTATTTCGTAGCACTCTATGTTATGCAAATCGGAATCATCACCAACCAAGAGCCTTGCCATAATAGTGGCGATAGAATGAGGGGTATAGTATTCCGCATACTTACCGCCGCCTGCGGTATTGTAATCCTTGATAAGATATTCAAAGATAGCAGCGAAGAAGTCATAATGCTCCGAGAATGTTTCCTCAAATGAGAAGTTTACGAGCTTATCCACCAACGCTCGGGCAAAAGGTGCTCTCTGAGCTTCATCGGTCACATACTGCGTCAGCTTCTCAAACAGCGGAATTTTCGTGTTTTGCGTGGTCTGAGTGGAGAATATATCAATATTCTTATCGGCTATATCAATCATCGTCTGATCGAAAATAAGGTCAAAATCGCCCTTTGCCTGCTGATTCCAAAGGTGCGAGATAAGATGTTCGGGGTTAAGACGGGGAACATCTGGATTCATTGTGTCGAATAAATCCTCTCTGTCATCTTCCGAAAGCTCCGAATACGCAATTTCCCACTTTTCAGCCTTTGCAATACGTTCATCGAGCTTCTTGATCTCATATCCAAACTTATCATTCATGTACTTATATAGGAACACCTGAGTTATAATCTTATACTCATTACCGTCATTTCCCATACCATAGGTTTGACAGGTTGACTTCAAAGAATCAATTAGGGATATAGTTTTCTCTTTTATGCTTAAATCCATTGTAAATACTCCAAATTATCAAGTAGCAGGATATGTGGCGTGATACTGGCTGAGATACTGAGAGGAAATCCTTGACTGAATAAAAAGCCTATCTTCTCTTGTACCATTTAAGCCTAACGTGTCCATTCCTTGCTTTATTTGTGACATTACAGTCTGCTCAAAGTAAGCGTCCTTCTTCAAAATATCATTTCGTTCAAATACTTTCTGGTCAATGTCGAACTTGATAGCTTTGAGTGCGTCCACAATCTCGTCGTCATAACCTGAAATAATGGGAGCGGCTCCTCTTGCTTTCCTCTGGGCATTTTCTTCCCTTATCCTCTTATGCACTCTTGCAAACTTAGCATCATCGCTGTATTTACGCATAAGAACCTTATTTTTTTTCTGAAGCTCCGCCAGCTTTTTGAGGACTTCATCTAATGCCTTAGAGCGTTCTGTGAACTCATGTACAGTATCGGCTGCGAAGCCAAACTCCTTGAACCGTTGTAAAAATGCTTCTCTTATCGAAATGAACTCAGGATCGTCCTGATCTATGTTTTCTGTAAAGGAATGTATCGTTCTGTGCCATTTTTCATGGAACTCCTCTTTGCTCATGAAGCCCATCTGCAACTCCTCGTCACCGATCTTTGAAAAATTAAAGGTAATGTCCTGCATAGCTTCATTTATAAGCTGTCTTGTGGAATCATCGCTGTCAAAGGCTTCCTTTTGATTTATCGTGTCAATATGCCGCTGAACTTCTCGTATCATTTCGGGAAGTTTTGTAATTTCGAGCTTTGCAAATGCTTCTTTCAACGCGTCGTCACCAAAGGTACGGACTACATTACAGCAATCACGGGCAGCGATAAGAACCTTTTTCAGCTTAATAAGCTCCTGCTTGTCCTCTATTGTAGATATTTCAGAACTGAATTCCTCAACATTATCTGTAGTAAAGTCAAACAGAACTTGCCTTACCTCACGCATCTGCTGAACAAGAACTTCTTTATCTTCTATGACTTGAGTGAACGTGTCTGTTACATTATCCTTGCCAACCTCATTGGGATCATTAAACCTGTTAAGCTCTTTTAGGTATGCTTCATTGGTCTGTTCAAAATTGCTTTTAATATCAGCAAAATCAATAATATAGCCGTATTTGTTATCCTTATACGGTCTGTTTACACGGGTAATAGCCTGCAACAGATTATGGTCTTTCAGCTTTCTGCCGAAGTATAGTCTTTTCAGGCGAGGGGCATCAAAACCTGTCAGTAGCATATTGAATACTATCAATATATCTATGGTCATATTCTTCTTGAAATCTTTGATTATCTGCTTTCTTGTATCCTTATCATCGCTGTCGTGCAGTATAAGCCCTGCCTTGAAATGCGACTGATGAGAGGAAACAGCATTTAGCTCGCACTGAACCTCGTCGAAGAAAGCGTATATCTTTCGTGCCTGTTCACTTGTTTCACAGATAACCATACCGCCGAGCGTATCATCGCCATGAATAGTACGGAATTTTTTCAGGTCACTAACGATGTATCTTGTAAGCTCCTTGACATAGGAATCATGTTCAACTATCTGATTTCTCTTTATATCCTTTTTCTGCACAAGCATTTCGAGCTTCTCATAGATAGCAGAGAGCTTTTCTTTATACTTTGTTTCAATATCCTCACGGATAATCTTCAAAGTATAGCCGTCCTGTATAGATTTATCATAATAGTAGGTATGAAAATAACTGCCGAATACCTTCCAAGACTCACGCTCGTCAGCCAACAGCGGAGTGCCTGTCAACGCAATTTTTATGGAATTCTCATCAGCATCGAAAAGGTTAGCAAGGAAACTGCCTTTGGGATTATATCCTCTATGAGCTTCATCAATGATGAAGATACGCTGTAAATTCGTAGCATAGGACGGCAACATTATTCTTTCCTTATCTTCGACAAAACGCTGGATATTGACTACCGTGATCTCATGCTGTCCGCTGTTGCCTTCCTGAGCCTGATTGTTGCGGAACTGCTCCATAAGCTCTGCACGGCTGTTAGCAGTCTTTACCACAAGTCCACGAGCTTCAAATTCCTGAGAAGCCTGTTCAAGCAGATCAAGGCGGTCAACTATGAAATAGAACTTTGCAACCTTGTTGCTACGGGCAAAATAATCGGAGAGATAGTAACTCAGATAATAAGATAAGGCTGTTTTACCGCTGCCCTGGGTATGCCATACGACACCCGATTTGACACCATCGGAGAGTTTTTCACGGATAGCAAAGGCTGCGAACATCTGCTGATACCGCATAATATGCTTCTGATTGATAGTCTCAATCTTGCCATCAACTTCACGTTCCATATTTACATATGCTATGCCATATTTGAGAATGAAAAGCAGACGCTCAGGGGAACACATAGAAGTGATGATACGATTTGTAGGGGTATTGACATTCAGATTAGTTTGATATTCGGGAGAAGTATGGATAACCTGATTGTTAAAATCTTTCAGTATATTTTTCTCGGTTTCCGTATTAACTGCTTTATATGGATAATTCTTGATAAATGGTGCAATATCATCATTCAAGTGATTTTCCTCACGGAAACAGTTAAATGGTGCACTTTTTTTTGCGGCAGTACAGTAAAAAGCACCCTGAATAGGCACAATACCGCCCTCGGCATCATACTCCATATTATTGGAGAATATCATAAGCTGAGTTATGTTGATAAATCTGCGGAACTTCTTATTAGGAAAACGCTTTCTGTTCATACGGTCACTCTCAGCGACCATACCGCCGTGATTATTGGGCTTCTTGACCTCAATAAACACCAAAGGCAGACCGTTCACGAATAGCGTAATATCTGGGCGAAACTCATCCTGTCCATTTTTGCAAGTAAACTCTGCCGTGCAGTGATAAACATTATTATTCGGATTTTCATAGTCTATCAGCTTTATGGGAGAAATTGCGGTAAGCCGAGCATAAAAGCATTTTCCGAGATCGTCATTTTCAAGTTCCTGCCTGATAGCTTTCAGCGTTTGTTCCGCTTCACACTCGTGATCAGGATTGAGTTCCTTAAACTGAGATATAAAAACATCTTTTAATATGTTTGTGTCAGGATCGTAGATCGTATCAGCCATATCCTCGAATATTCGACCATAGTATTTATATCCGAGCCTTGTCAGATGAACAAGTGCAGGCATCTGGACACGAGTCATCTCGTTAAAAAAGTTTTTGCCATTACTTGCTTTCGCCATAAGAACGCTCCTTTCGACTATAGTTAATTTAATGTACAATCATTATTTATACTCCATATAATTATATCGCAATCTGCACAAATAGTCAATCGCTTCATAACATAAAATCTATATTTTCTAACAGATGATTACAATATAATGGAACCGAAATAATAAATCTAACTGCCGCCAAATGCTAAGCAGGATACGCTGATAGAGTGCCACAATGTCGCATCCACCCCATCACCTATGTGTTCTGTGGCATTATTTCACCTCTTGATCATCTACGCTTTCGAGGAAAATCCTGTCGTTGAAAGCTCCTCGTTCTGCGGCTTTTTCAGAACGGATCTTTTCCAGTTCTTCTGCAGAATAACCTCTTGCCACTGCTATAGCG
>CAVJKI010000332.1:0-3682 GCA_963649995.1 Sodaliphilus sp. | reverse complement strand
AATACTTTTGTCAGCTTGATATTCTGCACATTCTTCATTGAGCTTGCGATCAAGCTCGGCAAGGTATCTGTTTTCGTCAAGTATGTGACAATGCGGAATTTTTCCTGACTTTTCGATTATCTCAGGTATCCTGTCACGGACAAGTTTATTATGTACCGGCATAAATTACTCCATTTTCATATTGATAATATTCTCTCGGATTATTATTTAAAGTATATCACAAAAAATGTCAGATTTCAATACAAGCAGTCAAATTCCAACGTCCTGAAATATCATGAAACATCACCTTGCACAGCTTGACACAGTAGCAAGGTGTAATTTTTACGATCTGTTTGTCAATATCCGAAGCAATGAAACCTGAAATATGCCTGCTTTATTTTTTAGATTTATACGTTGTTATCCGTTTGACTTTCGGCTTTCCGGAGAGTTTTAATATAGCTAAAATTCATTGAATTGCAACTGACTAATGCACTATTACCTATACTTGTAACCGATTCGTGAATGGTTATGCTTTGGTTGCTGCTATACTTTTAAAAGCACTATTCGATTTATTATATTCTACCACCACATCTGTCCCATAAACCGTATAACTGCGTCACCGTGTCGCACATATTTAAGTATCAAAGAAAGGGCAGTATGGTTACTCAGCAATTACACCTCTCATAATCTTCACCGAGCAGAGCAGAGCACTCCCGCAATCCCAGCAAAAGAAAACTGCGCCACAATGTCGCACCCACACAAAAACACCTTGCCGCAGTATAATTCTGTAGCAAGGTGTAAGTTATTCGTAATTCAAAATTGCACGATATTAACTTATGTCGCACCATTTTGCACAATTCCGGGGCAAAAATTACTGTAATTTTCACCAATTGTTTTTTGCTGTTTCCGCATTGACAAAACAGACTTCATAAGCTATAATTGAAAAAGGAGTTAAATAAAAACACTCCCGCAGGAGCAGGGCTTTGGCGAGCCTTACTCTTATCCTCAGACGATGCACGAACATCAATCTGATTCGCAGAAGTGCTTTGTACTGTGCTTATTATAGCACAGCTTACATACATTTGCAAGGGTTTTCAGATGCTTTTCCACGCACGTCTGAAAGCTCTTGTTTTTTATGATATACAAGGCGTAAATCCGCAGTGTATATCCCCACCTGCCGCAACCAACAAAGGCAGTACAAATTGAATACCGGTTTTGCCATAACAAGACTTTGCGATGAGCCGTTCCGACGGCAAGCGAAGAAAGGGCGGACACCGAACGTAGCTGTATTGCTGTAATTCGTTTCGGGTGCGTCAAAGTCAAAAGTAACAAAGTACCGTTCAAAATGTAATCAGCACGGCGGAGTAGTTACCGCTACTTCGCTGTGTTATTATATTTATACCTTTAAGGACACTACAAAAGCAGTATCCTTAATGGTGTAAATATATTCTGGAGCTAATACCCGGATTCGAACCGGGGACCTCATCCTTACCAAAGTTATTTAATGGATTGTTATAATTAAGTAATAATCCTTATAGACTTGCATTTTATGGTTGTCTGATATAATATTCAGGCGTTTAAAACGCAATAATCAGACAAAGGAGAATCAATATGAGATTTGATGAGTTAGCAGAAAGATGGATAATTGATATGAAAGGAATCGTTAGCTGTAACACGTACCGCTATAGATATCAGAATGCGGTATACAATCACCTGATGCCCTGTTTCAAAGATAAAGAAATAGATGCGATACGCCTTGCTGATATGCAGCACTTCTTTACGGAAATGGGTAAAAGGTATAAGCGTGATACCCTCAACAAAGTCAGAATGATTGCGAGAAAGATGTTTGAATACGCAATTGATAATGAGTATATTTCCGGACGCAACCCGGTTACAAATGTCGTATTACCCGCTGATGACAATGATTCGTATGAAGTAAAATCGTTTACCGATGAACAGCTGGGGTACATAGTTGATTTTGCTCATGATCATAGATTCGGGGCTGAAATATTGTTTATTGCTGAAACCGGCGTCAGAAAAAGTGAAATGCTCGGAGCCAGATGGAGCGATTACAGCAGCGAAGGGAGATATATAAAAATCCTCAGGAGCGTTGCTGAGGTCAAGAAGGAAAATGAATTATCCTCAAGCGTAATCGTCAAGAAAACCAAGAACAGATCTTCTACCAGGATGATACCTCTCACAGATGAAATGTGCAAAGTGCTGGACGGACTTCCGAGAACAAGTGAATATATTTTCCCGACACAGAAGGGAACGGTTCAGAGACCGAGTACCTGGACACGCAAGCATTATAACGTGTTCTTTGTAGAAATGCGTGATTATTATTCAAGACACGGAATATCGATACCGTTCCTTTCACCGCATAAATTCAGACATACACGGGCGTCAATATGGGTAAACTCAAAGGCAAATATATATGCTGTAGCAAAAGTCCTCGGTCATTCTGATATAAGAGCAACAGTAATTATACGGGTGCAACTCCCGTAGCTCTGAAAGCAAAGGTGCGACCGGAGCGTCCGGTACGACATCGTGTCGCACTTGAAAATTGACATAAGTTAATGCAACGTGATAGAATAGGGGCAGAAATGAAAAACAAATACTATTGCCGTGCGTGGTACAAAGGCAAAAAACGTAAAACTCTTGAACAGGCAGTGTCGTTATTAACGCAATTCGACTGGTGTGACTGCAATGAATTATCACAGGACAAGCAGAATACCGCAAAAAAAGTATTGAATAATCTCTCTGCGATTATGGCTGTTACACCGTATGATAAGAAGAAAGCGGAAGCGATTGAAGAAATACGTTACATAGAAATTCTGATGAGAGCGTTCAAATATCTTTTGAAAAACGATTATTGGAACTGCTGTCACGAATTATCAGATTTGTTTGAGCTTGAGCCTGTTTTTCAGCCACACATAGCATACGCAACACAAAAATTACTTGAAATGGCGGTAAACTAATGTTTGTAAAGAAGAAAATCAAAAAACGTTCTATTGACGATAAGCACCAATTCAATTGTGTCTATGATTATATCAAAAATACTGCTGAAGAAGTCGATAAAAAGACAGCAATAATGTTTTGTGATTATGTTATCGACATTCTGTGCAAAAACATAGAGAGTAATATGCAATTGAATTTTGCTGAAGATTATAGGTTTTGCTTGATTTATGAGATAGCAAAATTCAAGTACGGACTTGAACACGAATAAAATAATCAATTAAAATTGTCGCTACGGCGGCAATTTTTTATATCGGAGCGTTAGCCTATACGGGTGCAACTCCCGTAGCTCTGACATTTGACATATACAAACAAATATCGTAAAATAGGAGATAGATTTTATGAATAGAATTCGTAAAATAACTATAATAGATCCAATTACTGACGAGAAATCTGTTTATCAGATACGTCTTTTATATGATGGTGAAAATATGGGAAATAATAATTTATGTTTTTGTGGCAGTGGTATAAAGAAAAAGAAGTGCCATCCTGATATTCACGAAAAAAGCCTTTTTGCTACACTGCTTCATTATTATAAGGAACTTGAAGATGAGAGTAAAACTGTACAAAATCCTTTATGCAAAAAAGGCTGTAACGAATGTTGCGAAAGTACATTTTCGGTTTCACAATCTGAATTTTTTATGATACTCAATTCATTGAGAATAACGGATGAAATAGCTATATATAA
>CAVJKI010000331.1:0-2019 GCA_963649995.1 Sodaliphilus sp. | reverse complement strand
CATTCAATTCACACAATAAGCTGATTTCTGTACGATTAAATGATATTAATTATATTGAGGTTTACGGTCATGAAACACTTGTACATACCGCAAATGCGGTATTAACGACTTCAAAAGCTCTTTTCACAATTGAAAAGGAACTGTTCGAATATGGCTTTATCAGAACTCATAAATCATACATCGTAAATACCCGTTATATTTTTTCTGTTGAACGCAACAGCATCATATTAAGTAACGGAGAAAACTTACCTGTCAGCAGAACTAAATTGACCGACGTAAAACAAATGATGATTAAATTTACAGGAGCGAACTGATATGGAATGGTTATCCGAGACAACTGAACTTTTGGCAACGGTCTGCGAAAATGTAATTATTCTGTGGTTTCTTACCTCGTTTTTCGGTACAAAGTACGATGGATATAAAAAGATCATCGCATTTATCGCAGCTGCTGTGATTACAACGGTGTTTACTTCCCTGTTTTCTTTTGCATTCCCGAATGAATTTCTTGCCTGCACCTTCGGTTTTATTATAATACTTGCTGTATATTGTCGCTTGTGCCTTAAAGGAACGGTTTGGTGCCATATTCTTCTGCCGGTAATGTCGGAAACAGTGCTTATGCTGGTTGCTATAAGCATTAACGCTTTGTCTGTATATTTCACGCCGCTTACCTCTGCCGATGCAATAAACGACAAGAGCGTAATGCGAATTTTAATCCTTTTTATATCAAAGCTGATATTGTTTGCATTATTAGGACTTATACTGCTCTTGACAAAGAGAAACCGGTCTGAACTAAGGCAGAACGAGTGGATAGCTTTCAGTGCTGTTTTTGCCGCTACGCTTGTAAGCGGTGTATGTATCTATGAAAGTGAGCTTAATGAAGAAAAAGGGATAATGTTCTTTATTTTGCCGGTAGCAGGACTTATAATAATAAATGTAGTCTCATTTTATATGCTGGTCAGAATATCACGCGAGCATAAAGAAAATATCAAAAAGTCAATGCTGCTTGTACAGATAAATGAACAAGAAAAAAATCTTCAGGAAATTCACGTTGTATATAAAGAAGTGCGAATGATACGGCACAATATAAGCGGACAGCTCAGTACATTGAAAGAACTCATCACAAACGGTAAATATGAGCAGGCAGAATGCTTTTTAAACAGCGTTGAAATCCCCGATCTTTCTACGAAAATCGCTAATGTGACCGATAACGATATGCTTAATGCAATACTCGGTTTTCTTTCACGAAAATGTGCCGGTAGCGATGCAGTGTTGCATACAAGCATATTATCCTCGGATATCAGCGGTTTTTCGCCGGCTGACATAAGCGTCATACTTACAAACCTCGTTACAAATGCTCTTGAAGCGTGTATAGAATCCGCTGACCGTGAAATTAAGCTTGAGCTTTTTATTCAGAGAAATTATTACTGCATTAAAGTGGTGAATGCAATAAAAGGCTCGGTGCTTTCGGATAATCCCAAGCTTGCTACAACAAAACAGGATAAGACGGTGCATGGATTCGGCGTGGAAAGTGTAAAAATGCTTGCCGAAAAGTACAACGGTATTACTTCATTTACAGAAAGCGGAGGGTATTTTACTGCAGAGGTATGGTTAAAATTGCCTATGAACGAAGACGATAATTCGAACATTAACGATAACATACAACACACAGGGATAGATTAATTTTAAATTATTGACGAAAAATACTGTCATCAATGCTTCATACGCATTTGATGGCAGTTTTTTATGCCAAGATATTGTGCTTGTTCAGCGAAGTACAGTTGGATTAAATGCCCATTAATATGCTGTGATGTTGATATATACATCTTACAAGGTGTAAACGAAGCATGAAGATGCATTTATGATAAGAAATATTTCATCACAAACCGAAATTGTGCATTTCAGGTCGAAATATGTGCATTTCAGGAAAAACTATTGCATTAATAGAAAGAATGCGAGTATACTTATTATGAAAAAACTTGAAATGATTATGTTATAACAACTTTTGTCTAACATGAAAAA
>CAVJKI010000330.1:0-2025 GCA_963649995.1 Sodaliphilus sp. | reverse complement strand
TTCGTTCTCCTCTTTTCAGTGCCCTCTCGTTTGAGTGCTTGTCTATTATAGCACGGAAATCGACATTTGTCAACGATTTTTTCAAAGTAATTTTATATAAAACTTCTCGCTTAAAACTCTGTTTTAGTGTCAATTTCCACAACCGACATTATCAACGCCGCTTTATCTGCTATCCCGTTCCTGTATCTTCTATTTTATGCCGCCATTCAGTATTCTGTTCTTTATGTATATCAGCGTATCCTCTTCCCCGTATCTTTTGAGCATGATGAGCATCTTACCCAACAGCTTCATTGTTTTCGGGTGCATCATATAGTGTTTTCTGTTCTTATTGAAATATTCAAACGGCATACCGTCGTTATAGTTCTCTTTATAATACGTCTTGCAAGCCGCTACTCTGTCGCAGAACATTTCCACAACATATTTTACAGGCATCTCTGTTCCCTGCATAGCTGCACCGGGCTCCTGTCCGTAATCTATCCAGTATTCAAAATGATGCTTATTTCTGCCCTTATGGTGAAGCCATGCCTCGCTTTTGCCCGTTACACGCCTTTCTGTTGTATTCGGACTCTTATCGCCCGTAAAGAATACAACACCGCTAATAAATTCCTTGGGTGAATATTTGGACAGGTCGTGCATAAGTCCCTGCTTATACAGTCCCACCTTGAAGCACAATCTCATCACTTCCATCTTGTGATGATTTATCGTACTTAAATGTCCCTTGAAATTTTCCTTCAGGTCCACGCTTATCCTTCTTTCGTTCTTTTTAGATACTTTCTCCAATTATTGATATATCTTGTTTTAAAGCTGACGCTTGTTATTTCTTTGTACGGAATTTTGGTTTCTTCGAGCCATTTTCCGTCTGCGTCAAACTCTCTCATTGTCAGTTTATTCTTCCCCGCCTTTAAGATTACCCCTATATGGAATATCTCCTCATTTTCATTCTCCACTATCACCCATTCACCGCGCTCTCGGAGTGAATTGAATACGCTCTGCCACGAGCTTATATCAATTCCGGGATTTTTGATCTGTCCTGCAACCCCGTTCAGCTTGTTTATTTCTTCGCATATATCATTCTTAATTTCCGCTTTTTTCAGTTCGGCAATTTTGCGGATCGTATATCCGTTAAGCTCAAAGTCATTTTCTTCCTGTCCGAGGACAAATTTATCGTTGAAATCATCGATATAGTAATACCAATAGTTTTTGTCATATTCATAAAAGCACCTGCATATATGGCTGTTTTCAACGCACTCTCTCAGCACCGACATTTTCTTACTGTGTTTCATATTCCTCCAAAAAAACGACCGCCGCATTTGATCGACAGTCGTATTTCTTAAACCGTCAGCCTTATTCTATCACAGCCGACATTTATTTTCAAGCCTTTACCGCTCTCATTTTGAGCCTCATATAATCCGCATACCATTTTCCGTTTGCATAAAGCTCAGCTTTAAGCTCATTCACTGCCTCAGAAATTATCACATCGGCTTCTTTTTTATCATCAACTGCCCTGAACGGAACTTCAAGGAACATTCTTATCCAGTCCGCAAGTCCGTCATCGCCTTTAAGCTCAGTCGGACGTTCAAACAGCTCCGCATACCTTACAGTAAACCCTGCCTGTTCGACAAGCGGAACATAGTCGCCCACTCCCGTAAAATAGTATTCGGTATGATAATCATATCCATGCCTTGCAAACACCTCTGCCAGTTTCGTATGTATCTTTTCTGCGTTTCCTCTGCCGCCGAATTCAAATACAAATTCACCGCCGTTATTCAAAGCATTGTACACACAGTCCAGCATCTTCGGGTGCAGCTCCCTGTTTACCCAGTGAAAAACCGCATTGGAAAATACAACGTCAACCTTTTCAGGCAGAACAAAATCCGTAGCGTCCGCCTTTATAAATGTAAGGTCGGGATTATCTTTTCTTGCCTTATCCAGCATATTGTCCGAAGCGTCCGCACCGATAACATCATAACCCTTGTCACGAAGCACCTTAGTCAGCGCCCCGTTTCCACAGCCCAGATCAAGCAC
>CAVJKI010000329.1:0-2038 GCA_963649995.1 Sodaliphilus sp. | reverse complement strand
AAATGAGTATGATGTCCATATTTTTTTAGTGTTGCACTTGATATTATAATCTACCCCCCTCCCCTACGAATAATCGGAATTGATAACATACAGTATCAACTTGCCAACACAAAAGAAACGCTACTTCTTAGAAATAACATATAAAAATTAGGAGGCAGATTAAGTTGTAAAGTTTGTAGGGGAGGGGCTTGCCCCTCCCGAATCGGTTTTGGTTATTATGTAGAAAAGTTTTTGATTGTGCGCATATCCGATCGTACTGTCACAGATATCCGCCGATAACGTAATCTCGGCAATGCAGAAACAGAAAGAACGGCGAATTGTCAGCGGCAACCTGCCGCATCAGCACAACAGCTGTCTGCGCAAGCCCTCAAGTATCTTCTTTTCTCTGCGTGATACCTGTACCTGCGTCATTTCGAGAATTTCGGCAGTGCGGCTCTGCGTACATTCCTCATTGTAGCGCAGTATTATCAGCCTGCGGTCAATCGGGTCAAGCCGTGAGACAAGCTGCCGCAGAGCCATTCTGTCAAGCGCTTTGGGCTGTTCAGGCTCGACAGGCAGATCAAAAGTACCCTCGTCGTTTTCGTCGTCGTAATTGCTTAGCGACAGCGGCGGCATTGCCGCACCCAGTGCAAGCGACGCTTCCTCAGGGGTTATGCCCAGCTTTTCTGCCAACACGGATATGTGCGGATCTTCCCCGTTTTTGATCATCTCGTCACGAAGTCTACATATTTTCAGTGACAGCTCTTTAAGACTGCGGCTGACCTTAATCGTCCCTCCGTCACGGAAAAGCTGTTTTATTTCGCCCATAATGACAGGAACGGCGTAGGTCGAAAACTTCAGACCTCTGCTTTCGTCAAAGTTGTTACCTGCTTTTACAAGACCGACACAGCCTGCGGAAAAAAGGTCGTCGTATTCAATTCCCCTGTCTCTGAAACGGCTTGCAATTGAATGAACAAGCGCAAGGTGTTCCGTTATGAAGGAATTGTCCTTGTCGGCGTTCATTTCAGCACCTTTTTGTCAAATCGGAACGTAAGGGTTACCGTTGTACCCTTACCCACCTTTGAGGATACCTTTACCTTGTCGCAGCAGCTTTCCATTACCGCAAAACCAAGTCCGCTCCGCTCAAGCTCAGGCTTTGTTGTAAAGAGCGGCTCCATTGCCTTTTTTATATCCTCTATACCGCAGCCTTTATCGGTTATCTTTATGTATACTTTGTTATCGTTTATACGGCAGGTAATATTTATTATACCTACTGTATCGCTTTGCGCATAGGCGTGAACAACGCAGTTTGTGACTGCCTCGGACACTGCCGCTTTAACGCCGCCCAACTCGTCCAGTGTAGGGTCAAGCTGGGAAACAAATGCGGCGACTGCCGCTCTGGCATAGCTCTCGTTACGGGAAAGAGCGGGTATTGACAGCTTTACATAATTATCGCACTTCATTTTTTATCCTCCGTATTTTTACCGCTTATAATCAGTCTTGACAGACCTGCGACCTGCAATATCCTGCGGACGGACGGGGACGGATTCTTTACCGCAACGCCGCCGCCGAGCGATTCCATGATCCGCTGTCTGCCGAGTATAAGGCCTATTCCTGAGCTGTCCATGAAGGTTACCTCTGACATATCGAGGATAAGCATTGTAGGCATCAGCCGTTCAAGCTCAGGGTCTATCAACATTCTTATCCCTGCCGCTTCGCAATGGTCGATTTCCCCGCTTATCAGTGCGGATATACTGCCGTTTCGTTTTATAATTTCAACACCCGTAAAAAAGCACCTCTTTCGTTTGAAAATTATATGTGTATGCTGTTAAGTTGTATTTTATACCTTGAAGGATGAAAAACGTGTCGGTTCAGGGCGGCGGTGTGTCGCTGTGTCCTTGCTTTACTGCGGCACAGTTTTTAACGGCTGTGCAGAAAATTTATAACAGAAATATCCGCTGTTCAGGGAAGCGGAAATCTGTCAAAAGAGTTTTAAGTAACTTATAGCAAGCTACCGATAGTTCTGTTTGCAGGATAGCACTTCTCGGGTTCGCTATTC
>CAVJKI010000328.1:0-2055 GCA_963649995.1 Sodaliphilus sp. | reverse complement strand
GATTTTGAGGCATCCACAAACTATGCACGAATTACCTTTTCATTGATTGATTGCTCTTTCGGTGACAGTGTATCGGCGGCAATGTTTGAATGTGATAACGATAATGTTGAAATAACAAGGTTTGACCGTGTTACCGCAAATGAAGGAGTGCTGTATCTGTCGTTTGACACGGAAACTCCTGCGAAAGCCATTGAGCTTATTTCTTCCTGCACATTCGGAATCAAAGACAGTGCGCTGAATATAAATTATCCGCTGTATTTCAATGTTTTACCGAAAGCTCCCGATGTCAGCGCAATAATTACAAGCGTTGAGGAGGACGGCTCAAGCAGCTTTAAGGTTACGGCACAGCTCAGCGTTGTTGACGGCTCATTCAATGTAATAAGCAAGAACAGTTTTATTTTCAGCGGAGATTATTCCAAGGCAGTGATCACCTCAATCACTGCACAGGATTCATCGGCTACCGTGTGCTTTGATATACCGAAAACATCATCCGTACAGAATGCGGAGCTTTACGGTACGGTCGGACTGAAATCGGGTGCGGTTATAAGCAGATGGGGAACACAAACCAACATATCTTCTTTCTCGCTTTATTACAGCTATGCTGAAAATGCAGATGACAAGCTGAATTATGTTGATAATGATAAGCTTTCTGAGATGTGCGATATTTTAGGAAAATATCTGAGCTCTGCTGAGGTCGGAAATACAGCAGGGATTGATAATTTATCAGCGTATAAAACAGACGGCAGTACTTTTGGAGAGCTTTATACCGAGCTTGCCGATAAATACGGTGATGTTCACGTTCTGATAAGAAAAGCTGATGAACTGCTTAAGTCGGAGCATATTTCCGCCAATGTGCAGAACACAGAAAGTGTGTTCACGGTTAACAGATATATGAACGATATAAAGGCTTTACATTCTCTTATAAAGCCTGTAAGCGACAGCATGGCACGTTTATTCACGGTATATGAAGGCATGAATAACACCGAGGATAAACAGGAGCTTGAGGCTCTTGCGTCTGAAGCAAAAGAGCTTATCGGAAAGATAACGTCAGTATATTCAACTAAAATCAAGGGCGTTTCATACTCGGCATTACTCGACAGAGTTGTTTCGGGATATTGCGGCGGCGCACTGACAGCGTTTGACAGTATCTGTGACGATATATACAACTGGTATCCTCAGAGTACCGCAGATAAGAAAATATTCAGAAGTATGTCGCAGAGCATTATAGTCAATGCGGTACTGGTACAATATATTTCGGTTGCGGGTGAGGAAGATAAAGCAAGCGATTTTGCCTTGATGCGTGATGAAATTATAAAGCTTGCCGATTATTCGGACGCTAATGCAGTAAACACTGACAACGGCGCAAAAAATATATACTGTACTACTCTTGACAGGTCGTTTAAGCTGGAAAAGGTTAATTCCGTATTGCATAATGCAGTGAATGAAATATCAATTTCTGAAATCACCCAGCTTGAGAATTTACTGCAAAAGGGCAGTACGGTTGAAAATGAGCTTGCGGAGGTCGGATTCAATATATCATCGGTAAGATATATTGTATGCTCCGACAGCAATATCACGGGCAGATCTCAGACAGAACAGGGCAGACACAGATATTCCTTTGTAAGGCGTGCAACTTTGTATGATCTTACAGCTTCACAGGCTGTAAATGAAATGGAGTACTGTAATTATTACTACAGTATTGAGATTGATGATAACGGAAATCCTGTAGCTGTGCCGTATGTCAATGTATATTATCAGCTTTATACACTGAGGTAAGCAAGATTATGATTATTTATTTTTCGGCAACAGGTAACTGTAAGTATGTTGCTAAGCGTATTTCCGATGAAATAAGTCATGATGTGCTATCGGTGACGGACTGTATCAACAGGGGAAGATACGATTTTTCCGATAACAGCATTACGGTAATATCGCCAACATACTTCTGGGGTTTGCCGAGTATCGTAGCTGATTTTTTGAGAAAATCAAAATTCACGGCAGATTATCTCTGCTTTATTGCAACGTACGGGACAACTCCGGGTGCGTCGGGACGTATAG
>CAVJKI010000327.1:0-2057 GCA_963649995.1 Sodaliphilus sp. | reverse complement strand
CCACCAACACCCTTGCCGAAATATCAAAGTAAATATTTCAACAGGAGGGGCAAGCCCTCCCCTACAAATATTCCTACAACTTATAAAAATATCCATAAATGATCACGATTGTATCCTTGTCTAGTCAGCCATGCTTAAAGCTCTTGGTACCCATAGGCATTCACCCTACGGAAAATTTTATGTGAAATTGCAAAAGAGATACCGTACAGATACACACGGATACCTGCTTTACATATCCTGCGGAATCGGAAAATTATCAGGGTAAACTAAAAATTTGCTATAGTTCTACCGATGTCTGCTGATAAAACGAAATTTTCCTCTTGACAAATCGGAAATGATATGCTAAAATCGGTTTAAAGCGATATATTAAAGGCTTTGAAGGGAAAAAGTAGCGTGAAACGTGCTTTCAGAGAGCCGTTGGTTGGTGTGAAACGGCAGATGTTTTAATGTGAAGATACACCCCTGAGCTGTCCTGCGGGAACGGTAGCTACGTTATAGCTTTTGAGGTTCGTGTGAAATGGTCTAAACGCACGGATAAACTGAGGTGGTACCGCGATAATTCGCCCTCTGTGCATTTTTGCACGGAGGGCTTTTTTAATGCCATCCGGGGAATAATAAGACCGAAATTTATTTTTTGGAGGTCGAAAGACAATGAGCATGGATTTACTGGTACGTCTGCCCGATCCGGACGAAATCAAGAAAAAATATCCTGCAAGCGAAAAGGTAAAGGCAATAAAGGCACAGCGTGACAAGGAAATAGCCGATGTGTTCACTGGAAAAAGCAAAAGGTTCCTGCTGATAATAGGACCTTGCTCCGCCGATAAGGAAGAACCTGTAATTGATTATATATCAAGGCTTGTACCTGTTCAGGAGCAGGTAAAGGACAAGATTCTGATTATTCCCAGAATATATACGAACAAGCCCCGTACCACAGGCGAGGGATATAAGGGCATGATCCATCAGCCTGATCCCACAAAGCACGAGGATATGCTTGAGGGGCTTATCAAGGTAAGACAGCTTCATCTGCACGCTATTGAACAGACGGGCTTTACCTGTGCGGACGAAATGCTTTACCCCGAAAATGACCGTTATCTGTCGGATCTGCTGTCTTATGTAGCTGTCGGCGCACGTTCTGTCGAGGATCAGCAACACAGACTTACCGCAAGCGGACTTGATATTCCTGTCGGAATGAAAAATCCCACGAGTGGAACTATCTCCGTAATGCTTAATTCTATCCGGGCGGCTCAGGCAAGCCATACGTTTATATACCGTGGCTGGGAAACACACACAAGCGGAAATCCGCTTGCACACGCTATTCTGCGTGGTTCGGTAAACAAGCACGGTCAGACGATACCGAACTATCACTATGAGGATCTGTCACTGCTCTATGAGCTGTACTGCAAGCAGAATCTACAGAATATGGCGGTTATCGTTGATACTAATCATTCTAATTCGGGCAAGAAATATCTTGAACAGATAAGAATTGCAAACGAAATTCTGCACAGCCGCCGCCACAGCAAGGAGCTTGAGGGATTTGTCAAGGGACTTATGATCGAAAGCTATATTGAGGACGGAAACCAGAGTACAGAGGACGCTGTATACGGAAAGTCTATTACCGATCCGTGTCTTGGCTGGGAAAAGACAGAAAAGCTGATTTACAGCTTAGCCGAACAGCAGTAAGGCGGCTGTGAGCCGCCGACTGTTTCGACCGTTGCGGCTGTGAGCCGCAGCAAATTCCGACCTTTGATAATGTTACGGATTTTTGATGGATAGAGGAACGGTCGGGGTTGGATATAATGCAAATGGGCAGGTAGTGCAACATATCAAAAGGCTTAATAGCGACTTAAAGCGGCAGTTTGTAGGGGAGGGGCTTGCCCCTCCCGCAAAATATCACAAACGATTGATATGAGTTTCAAGGATTTAAATTATTCTTTGCGATTGAACGTTAAAAGATTGTAAGGATTGTAGAAATGGAAATGCTTGGTGCAACGGGAGGGGCAAGGGTAGATTATAATATCAAGTGCAACACTAAAAAAATATGGACATCATACTCATTT
>CAVJKI010000326.1:0-2058 GCA_963649995.1 Sodaliphilus sp. | reverse complement strand
GCGTATCGTTCAAGGAAGAAGAACGTGATATGGCTGTTAACTCAGGTAGGACAATTACATTTGAGGTAAGCGGCTCTGAGCCTTCAACGTTCACAGTAAAGATTACAAATGTAGCAGATACATCTCTCAGCGGTGTTCTTGCCGAGATAAGCGTTGACTTCAAGAACGAAGATACTAAACCTGAAATTGTAAATTATGACGAAGGCTTGTTTAAGAAGCTTAAGTATGTCGCTCCCGACACTTCAAAGGAGGAGCCTTCATCTGATCCTACACCTACTGTTGTAAACGGTGTTGTAATGCTTACACTTCCTACAACGGCGGCAGACACGGGTACATTCAAATTTACCTACACAGATGTTAACGGTAATGTTATAAATACTGAGATCAAGGATATGTCTGTAGCGGCAGGAAAAACAATTTCATTTGATGTATCAGGTACGGATAAGCAGACTTACCTTGTAAGAATCACAAATGTAAATGATGATTTACTTACAGGTACTCTGGCAGAGATAAACGTTGATTTCTCATCAGGAACGGCTAAGCAGAGTGTAAGATCCTATAATCAGAATCTGTTTAACGACCTTAAATCAGGCGGCTCGTCTTCGGTTGAAGAATCAAATGCTGAAAATGAATAATTGAGGTTTGCCTTTGAAGAATGAAAAGACAGAAGGCATTATAATAAAGGCTGTCGGCGGCAACTACTATGTAGCTGTTGCCGACGGCGTTTTATGTTGTAATGCAAGGGGAGTATTCAGAAAAGAAAAAATATCACCGTGTGCAGGCGATAATGTCGTTGTCAGCATAGAGGAAAATGCCGTTCCGCTTATCGTGGAGATAAAAGAACGGAAAAACCATATAATCAGACCTCCGATTGCAAATCTCGACTGTGCTTTACTTGTTACATCTGCGGTTGACCCTGTCCCGAATACGCTTGTAACGGACAAGCTGATTTCGATATTTGAAAGCAAGGGCATTGAGCCTGTAATCATAATCACAAAACAGGATCTCCGTGAATGTGAGGAGTTTGCCGAAATTTACCGTAGCTGCGGCTTTAAGGTGTTCTATATGGACAATATCACGGGTAAAGGGATAGATGAAATAAAGAGCTGTATCTCAGGTAAGCTTTCCGCTCTTATAGGAAATTCTGGCGTCGGAAAATCAAGCCTTATGAATCATCTGTTTCCGGGACTTGAAAGAAGCACAGGCGATATAAGCAAAAAGCTCGGACGCGGCAGGCATACCACAAGACAAGTCGAGCTGTTTCGGCTTGGCGGCGGATATATCGCCGATACACCGGGTTTTTCCACCGTTGAAGTCAGCCGTTACGGCTTTATCCCCAAAAATGAATTGCAGTATTCTTTCAGAGAGTTTACGGACTATCTCGGTAAATGCCGATTCAGAGATTGCGTTCATTTGAAAGAAAGCGGTTGCGCCGTTACGGAAGCACTCAGCGAGGGAAAGATCAACCCTTCACGGTATGAAAGCTATGTAAAGATGTGTGAAGAAGCTGAAAAGCTTAACGAATGGGAGTTCAGAAACAAATAATGAAAAGCTGTTATATAATTTGCGGCGGTCCCGAACCGTGTAAAACAGTAAAAATTTCGCAGGAGGCTTTTGTTATATGCGCCGACAGCGGTTACGACAAGGCTCTTGATGCGGGGATAACACCAAACCTTATTTTGGGTGATTTCGACAGCTTAAAAAGCAATTTGCCCGATAATATTGAAATAATGCGTTCTCCTACGCATAAGGACGATACAGATACTATGCTTGCGGTAAGAACAGCTCTTGAACGCGGATATGACAGCATAGTGCTTGTCGGGGCTTGCACAGGAAGGACAGACCATACTATAGCGAACATCGCAACCCTGCTTTTTATTCGTGAACACGGTGCAAAAGGGTTTATAAAAGGCGACAACACTGATGCTTATATACTTGAAGATGAGAAGCTCACTCTTGCTCCCGATGTATCAAGATATTTGTCGGTGTTCGCAATAAGCGATAAAGCCGTTGTATCTATCACGGGTGCGGATTATCCGCTTGACGGTTATGTTATGG
>CAVJKI010000325.1:0-2074 GCA_963649995.1 Sodaliphilus sp. | reverse complement strand
CCGTAAAACCGTGTGTTTATGCGTAGTTGTTAAGGATTCTGCCTGTCCCTGCCGCCTTTTTCTTTTTCTTTAAAGCAAGAAGTCTCTTTTCGTTTTCGATTTTTCTTTTCTGTATTGCGATTTTACGCTTTTCTTCCTCTATTTTCTTCTTTGCTTTCTTTGTTCTTATCTTGTCGAGGTTTTCGTTCATGCGTTGCATTAACGATTTTTCATTGCCTCTTTCTGTCTTTGTTATCATCCACGAGACTATGTCGCCGTTCTTGTCTATGTACCAGCCCTGACTTACAATTTTTACTCCGTTGGCAGACTGTTGCTTTGAGAACATCATATCCGCCTGCTTGATTTCGTCAATATCCGACAGCAATTTTGCTTTCAGCTCAGGGTCGTTTTCCGCTTCGGCAAGAAATTCGGGGTCGACCGTGATGTTGGCTTAGCCGCCTGTTCCGTATGCACTATAATTGCCGACAGCGGACGTGCTGTATGTAAATTCGTCTTTGGTGCGTCTTGCCGACTGTTTATTGCCGACAGATGCATTTTCTGACGCATTGTCAGCGCCTTTTGCTTGCGTGTAATCATTCTGTGCCTTGCTGTAATTATTCAATGCGGTATTGTAACGGTTGCAGCCGTAATCTGTTCCCGATATATTCATAGTATTGCTCCCATACATCAGTATTATAGTATCTGTTTATTTATCGGCAGCAGGCTGTTATTAATTAAATCCGCTTGCATAAAACAGCTCTTTATGATATGCTTAATTTACTGCTACAGCGAAAGGAAAGCAAAGTATGACACAGTACCATAATATACCGCCCGTATTTGACGAAAACAGCAGGATACTTATATTAGGCTCGTTTCCGTCCGTGAAATCACGGGAGGCACAGTTCTTTTACGGTCACCCGCAGAACCGTTTCTGGAGGGTGATGTCGGCGGTTTTGAATTGCGATTTGCCTGTAACCGTACAGCAGAAGAAGTCAATGCTTTTAAGCCATAATATCGCCGTATGGGACGTTATAGGCTCATGCGATATAAAGGGTTCCTCCGATTCTTCGATACGCTCGGTCGTACCTAACGATATAGCGGGGCTTGCGGCGAAAACCGCCATAACAAGAATATTTACCAACGGAACGGCTTCCTTTGATATGTATAACCGCTATTGCCTTGACAGTGTCGGGATAGAAGCGATAAAGTTACCGTCAACCAGTCCCGCAAACGCATCGTTTTCGCTTGAACAGCTCATTGATGTATGGAAGGCTCAGCTTCTGTCGCAGTAATTGATGGTTATGTTGCGCTGCTTTGCGTTCTTTATAAGATGGTCAAGCCTTATGAGAATTGCCTTTTCCTCATAAACTATCGCTTCGATTTTTTCAGGGTCTGTTTCTATATCAAAAAGCTGACGTGTCTTTTCAAGTCTGTTCTGAAGATATTCCAACCGTGAACGCATTTCTTCCGCTTCGCTGAAAGCCTGATTTTTATTCTGAGCTTTGAATATAAGACCGCACATAAAATAAGCCCGTCCTTTCATAGAGTTTTTACATTCTATGAAAATGACGGGCTAAAAATTACTTACAGAGCTTTTCTATAGCTTTTGCGAACATAACTGTGTTGTCAAGAAGCTCGGCGACAGGCACAAACTCGTCTGCGCCGTGTATACGGTAATCGGTGTCGGGGTGTTCGACGCCGAAAGCGACGCCGCCCTCTATCCCGTGAACATACGTTCCGCCTCCGATAGCGATACATTCGCCCTTTTCGCCGGTATGTTCTTCATACACATTAAGCAGTGTTTTTACAAGAAAGCTGTCGGGAGAAGCGTAGTGAGCGTCTGTTCCCGTAAAATCCGAAATAACCGCTTCGGTATTTTCTATAGCTTTTTCTGCTTTTGCTTTCAGCTGTTCCGTTGTCATTTTGACGGGGAATCTTGTATCGGTGCTGAACGTGAGAGTACCGTTTTCGCCGTGGATAAGGCTCAGCACACAGGTCAGCGCACCCGATTCGTCTTCGCAGGCAATACCGAGGGAAGCACCGTCTGTTTCGCCGTAAGGATAAAGCCCGGAAATATCGCACAGCAGCTTTTTCG
>CAVJKI010000324.1:0-2090 GCA_963649995.1 Sodaliphilus sp. | reverse complement strand
AGGAATTTTGCGAATTTGAAGAATGAAAGCAAATGAAGGTCGTACTTTGTGTACTACCGAATGCTTTTACTTCTGAATTCGCAAAATTACCACAAGATTCAACGAGCGAAGCATCCTTGTACCCCGAGGACGCCGAGCAGTTGTTGGAATACGACAGCACGTTGCCCATACTGTCAAATTCATACTTCAGGTTCTGTAACAAAACCCCTTGTGCGTTCGTCGTTTTCATACTCTCAAGCCACCTCCTTTCAGGGCTGTACTCATAACGGCTTTCAACGCCGTTGCCGTATTGAATGTAGTTTCTCTGTCCATTCTCATTATCACACTAAAGTGTGTTAATTTTCACTTCGCATTGAATACATGTTAAAAGCAAGCTTTTACCTGTATTATGCTACGTTCCATTATATCCTATCTCCTTTACATATTTGAATACTTGTTCACCTTGCGTCGGATCATCATACACTCCGATCACGGAGTTCACCTGCCCTGCGCCGTCGTAGCCATATGTGAGCACTTCGCCGTCTGGGTATGTAATCTCACTCATCTGACCAAGATAATTGCTCTTGTACTTGAACACGGCTTCCATAGTCTGATAGTCAGAATAATCGCTCTGACCGTTGAGCACCTTTGTCTCTTGTACCACCTCGCCAAGCTTGCCATAAACGTAAGACACCGTTCCCGATGTGTCCGTTCGAGATTTCAAGAGCCCCTTATAGCCCTCATCCGATGACGAGCCGTAAACGTAAACCGTATCCGTCATGTTAGGATAGTCCTTTTTCACGACTCGCCCGAGGGCGTCATACTCGTACCTTATGCTCTGCCCGTTTGACGAAAGCACCGAGTTGCCCTCCTCGGATAGCTGCCCGAGCGAGTTATATGTCCAGGTTTTCGTACCTGTATCTATTGAATGCAGCGACAGCCTCCTGCCGAGCATGTCGTACTCCGACGTTATGGAGTTCTTGTCGCTCAAGGTTGTGTCATACACCTTTACAAGCTCCTTCATGTCGGAATACTCGTATGCAGTCTGAGTGAGCAATTTTTTTTCTTCGTCATACCTCTTGATGGCCGTTATGTTGTCCCTGCCGTCCTTTGTTATCTCCGTGATGCCACCCAGGGCGTCAGTTGTCGTTACAACCTGCTCGCCGTCAAGAATCGAGAACGCTGTGGTGCTTGCGGAGGCGTCGGGGAGAGTCGTCGACGTCTTCCTGTTCAGTGCGTCATATGTGTAGCTCGTGTAGTATGGAGCAAGCGTTATCTCGCTTTCAAGCAGATCGCCTACGCTCCCGCCTGCAACGAACTTCGTCAACCCTTCCTTGACGGTTCTACCTGCCTTGTCGTAGACAACGCTTCCAGTCGTGTTCCAGCCCTTTGTGTAAGCCCTGCTCTCGTTGTCGTACAGGAGCCCTGTCTTTGCGGTTCTGCTCACCCCCCCCAAGCCGTCTATCTCCGTCACGGTCGTGATGACGTCAGCTGAAGTGCTGTCAAAATCAACTTTATTTTCCGTTACACAAAACCATCGATTATCTGCTGGAGTGTGGTACTCATATGAAACACAAGGTACTCCTTCATCATATGCGGAACTGATTGACAACACCCTGTTCCAGGCATCGTATGCATATTCAAAGTAGTTGCCGTTAGGGTCGCTCTCCTTAAGTTTCGTCTGATGAGCATAATCATAGGAAATCGTATTCGTAAGTGTTTCAGAGCCATCCGATGCTATAGTGCTTATCTCTATTGGCAGCATGTGCAGGACGTCATCATAAGCGAACTCCCGTTTTACACCAGTTGCCGAAACAACCGAGGTTATGTTCCCATACTCGTCGTATGAAAGCTCGCTCTTCAGATATTTGGAAGGTTCGTAATACTCATACAAGGCGACGAGCGACCCCTTCTCGTCATACTCGCCCTCCCTCATGCGAATTTCACCCTCTGACGTGTCAGAGCCATATACCTTTATGCTTAAAGGAAGTCCTATGATGTAAGTACTCTCGTCATTCTCATACTCGATCTCGGCGCTCACGCTCCTGTTTCCGTAGTCCTCCTTGACGTAGATTACGTTGCCGTACTTCAAGCCCTCGTCATACGTGTAT
>CAVJKI010000323.1:0-2107 GCA_963649995.1 Sodaliphilus sp. | reverse complement strand
AATACTTGTCAACCCTTTTTGACAAATTTTTTAGAATGTTTTCAGGCGGCATTTTAGTATATAACAAAGTCGCTTTGCAGTGAGGAAAAGCGGCTCTGTGTTGTATGTCAGAAGCTCTGTCAGAGCTTTCTGTAATCACTGAGTACGGTGTTGGTCATAAGCCAGCTCAGGCAGTCCTCAAATAGTACGCCGAGGCGAGGCTCTGTTCCGTAGCTGTAGGTGGTCTTTACCGCTATCTCGGTGAATGTCGTGGCACGGTTAAGAGCGATAGGGAGGCTCTCGCCTTTGAGCAGGGAAGATGTAAGCACCGATGTGAATATATCGCCCGTACCGGGATAGTGTGCAGGAATATGATCCCAGTCGATCCGCCAGAAGCTTCCGCTTTCCTTGTCGAAGCCGACATTTGAGAGCCTCTGACCGTCATCGTCAATCAGCGGTACGCCTTTGATTACCACTATTTTCGGCTTGTCGCTGAGCCGTGCAAGCCATGATCTTGCCTGCGATACGGACATCATTGACGGACATTCTTCGCCCAGGAGAATACACGTTTCGGTAAGATTCGGCGTGATTACGTCGGCGGCATCTACAAGCTCCCTCATACGGCGGATAAGCTCAGGTGTGTATGTGCTGTAGAGCTTGCCGTTGTCGCCCATTACAGGATCTACAACCTTAAGGGCGTTCGGGTTGCCGTTCAGAAATTCAAGACAGCAGTCGACCTGCTTTGCCGAAGACAGAAAGCCGCTGTAGATAGCGTCAAATTTCAGTCCGAGCTTTTCGTAATGCCGATAACAAGAGGATATATGGTCTGTCAGATCCTCCATTGCTATATCGGTAAAGCCGCCGGTGTGCGTTGACATGACGGCGGTGGGTACAGGGCAGACCTGTATTCCCATAGCTGAGATAACGGGCATTATAACTGAAAGCGAGCATCTTCCGTAGCCTGAAAGGTCATGGATCGCCGCAATTATTTTATGTTGAGACATTTGGATCGTCCTTTCTGTTTACACATCTTTTTTATTTTATCATAAAATTATCGAATTGTCGAGATGTAAAATTTATATACTGCACCTTTGTTGCAGGTTTGCTGTTTTATGCTGTAAAATCAGGGCGCATTGGAAATTACTCTTGTCAAATTTATCTTGCTATATTCTTTTGCTTAAGGCACAATATATTATTGATCCGAAAATGGCGGATATGAAAGGATAATGGAAAAATGAGTAAGAAAACTTCCAATAATATGATATGTGCCGCTACTGCAATGGTAGCAGGTGGTATCGCTTTTGCCGCAACAAAGGCTATGACTTCCAACAAAACCCAGAATGTCAAGAAGGCAACAGGCAAGGCGATAAAGGCTGTAGGGGCGGTAATAGAATCGCTCCAGATGTAAAGCTTACAGCAGACAGAGCCGTCCACTGTGAAGTGGGCGGCTCTCAGTCTGTGTATCCCAGCGGTTGACTTGAAGGCAGTGCAGTGATATAATTATTACACTATTAAGAGGTAAAGGCAAGGTGCATTTATTATGACGGGACTGAGAACCAGAGAGCCGCAGGGGTTTGTGAAATTCATGGAGAAAGTACAGGAGGCGGCGGGTAAAAAGGGCAGTATGTTCTTTCTTGACTGTAAGGAGGGGCATGAAGCCGTAAAGAACGGAATGATAGCGACCGATTGCAGTGGTTGGCTTGTGCCGCTGACCGAGGCGGAGGAATTTAATGAGGAATATATGGATTTCTGTGAGTGCGATTGCTGGGACAAGTATTTTGCATGGGAAACGTGGTATGAGAAAGAAAACGGAGAAATCGGAATTGACGTTTCGGTGGTATGATATTCTGACTTGTTTAAGGTAAGATAAAGAACCGTGTTATCGGGTGGCTGAGCTGTGGCGCTTCGGCTGACCGATCATCACGGTTCTTTTTGCGTTGTGTGAATATATGTGGGCGGCAGACCTACGGATTGACTGGCGGCAGAGTGGGAGGCAGGAATGTTATGTTAAGCTAGGTGCAAGCGCAGAGATTACAGGGTATATAAAAACGGTTTGCAGATGACAGTGTTCAGTCACTTTGCAAACCGTTTCTTATATTCATATTTTAACCGTAAACATAAGCATATT
>CAVJKI010000322.1:0-2112 GCA_963649995.1 Sodaliphilus sp. | reverse complement strand
AAGGTTCTCACAGCCGTCAAAATCTGTGATTTTGGTAACGGCGAGAGGTTCTTATTGTGTAGCAAAAAGGTTCTCACAGCCGTCAAAATCTGTGATTTTGGTAACGGCGAGAGGTTCTTATTGTGTAGCAAAAAGGTTCTCACAGCCGTCAAAATCTGTGATTTTGGTAACGGCGAGAGGTTCTTATTGTGTAGCAAAAAGGTTCTCACAGCCGTCAAAATCTGTGATTTTGGTAACGGCGAGAGGTTCTTATATCCATTTAACTTATCAAATAGGAGAAGCAACAAACTGTAAAAGAATAAAGCCGCACATCATATTGAATAATGAGCGACTTTTCAATATTGGCACCCCCTGCGGGAATCGAACCCACAACTAACCCTTAGGAGGGGTTTATTATATCCATTTAACTAAGGAGGCGTGCTTGCACATTAAATTAACAGATAATATTATACACTATCTGTCGGAGATTTGCAAGCACTTTTAAAATTATTTATACAACTTACCGTCACATACATTCAGTATTCTGTCAGCGTAGGCGGCATCGTTAAGGTCGTGGGTTATCAGGATTACTGTTTTGCCGCATTTGTGACGGGAACGGAGCAATTCCATTACTTCCTTGCTTGAACGGCTGTCAAGACTGCCGCATGGCTCATCGGCAAGGATAAGCTCCGGGTCGGCGGCTATAGCCCTTGCGATAGCGACACGCTGTTGCTGACCTCCAGAAAGCTCGTAAGGCTTATGTGACAGCCTTGCGCCAAGTCCTACCGCTTCTAGTGCGGACTTTGAGCGGGCAATGCGTTTTGCGGAGGGTATCCCTCTGTAGGTAAGAGGCAAAGCGACATTTTCAAGTACAGAAAGAGTGGGAATCAGATTGAACGATTGGAATACGAAGCCTATTTTTTCGTTTCTGATACGGCTGAGTTCAACGTCGGTAAGCATTCCCGTATCCAGTCCTGAAAACATATATATTCCGCTGTCGCAGGTATCGAGTAATCCGAGAATATTCATAAGAGTTGATTTTCCCGAACCGCTCGGACCTGTGATTGCTATAAATTCGCCCTCGTTTACAGTAAGATCAACGTTGTCAAGTGCCTGTACCGTTCCGTCCGCCATGGTGTAGTGGCGTGAAATGTCAATTGCTCTTATGAGGGGCTTTTCGTTTGGGCGGATTTTGTTCGCTTGTGCTTGCATAAGAGTTTACCTCCTTCGGTGAAAAATAACGGCACGGTGAAGCGGTCGTATTCGTTATTACTCCTGCGCCGTGCAGTCCGCAACAGCCGTCATGCTGATGTATGCAAGGCTCACCGCATATTATCATATTCATCTGTTCACCTTCTTTTTGCGATTGAATGAATTTACAAAGCTATTTTTCGCCGCATTATCCGTAATATTCACAAAATATCAGTAATATTTTCAGCACGGACAGGTAAACTAAAGGGGTAAAAACGAAAAAGGAGAATGAATATGAATTACCGCAGAATATATAAGAAGAGGTCCCACAGAGCCGTTCATATAACCGTTATCGCACTTATAATAACGGGCGGTTTGTATCTTAATATGATTTTGCCGGGATTGGTCAGAAATTCCGTGCCGAAGGTTGACGTGATCTTCCCAGAGCGTATCGGATATATTCCGTCCGTTACCTGTAGCGGTACGGTAGGGTATTCGCAGGTCAGAAGCATAAAAAAAGAAATGCCGCTCATTATAAAGGAATATCTTGTGAGTGTCGGCGACAGGGTAGACAAGGGACAGACGATAGCCATAGTCGATAAGCAGGCAGTATGCGAAAAGCTTGCACAGGTATACAGCGGCTCTGTAGCAGACGCTCTTACATTTGCGGAGATGTCGGACAGCATACCGTCTGAAATTGCCGCAGAAGTATCGGGAACGGTATGTGCGTTAGGAGCAAGCGGAGAATTTATCGACGCAGGGACAGATATTGCACAGATAGGCGGAAAGGGTGCGCTGGTGCTGAATGTGGCAGTGCCTGAACGTAATCTTTCAAAGATACAGAAAGGGCAGACGGCAACGCTCGGGCTTTCCTCGGCGGACGGAACTTTCAACGGTAAGGTTATTGCCGTAAGCGACAGTACAAGAAAGCAATATCTCGGC
>CAVJKI010000321.1:0-2114 GCA_963649995.1 Sodaliphilus sp. | reverse complement strand
GGGACAGGTGTATATAAACACATGGCACGGTACACCGCTCAAAGCCATGGGACGCAAGGTACACAATGATGTATTCTTCGGAAATGTTCAAAAGAATCTTGTAAATGCCGACTACCTGCTTTACCCAAATGTCTTTACAAAAGACGTAATGATAAGGGATTATATGCTTGAGAATATTTCTTCAAACTCTTATATTCTGGGCGGTTATCCGAGAAATACGGTTTTCTTCGACAGGGATGCCGAAAGCAGAATAAGAGAGGAGCTTGAACTCAAGGATAAAAAGATATATGCATATATGCCAACATGGAGAGGTACAGTTGAGAAGATAGGTATGTCGAAAAACGACGCATATCTTATGTACTACCTCTGTGAGCTTGATAAAAGACTTACCGACGATGAGATATTCTATATCAATATCCACCCTATGGCAATGCACGCCAAGAACACCGCCGAGGTAAGCAAGCTGAAGCATATAAAGAACTTCCCCGCCGAATACGAAACATACGACTTCCTTAATATTGCAGATGTTCTTGTCACCGACTATTCAAGCGTATTCTTTGATTACGCCTGCACACGCAAAAAGATCGTTCTTTTCCCCTATGATAAAGACGAATATCTCTGTGACAGAGGTATGTATATGGATATGGACGATCTGCCCTTCCCTCAGGTGTTTGACCTCGATGGTCTTGTAGATGAGCTGAGAAGCGGAAAGAGCTATGACGATACAGAGTTTGTAAAGACCTTCTGCACATGGGACGGCATTGACGCAACTGCACAGCTTTGCGACAGAACTATCCTCGGCATAGATACAGGACTTACAGTAGCGCCTGTTCCTAACAACGGTAAGGAAAATGTTCTGATTTATGCGGGCAACCTCGACAAGAACGGTATCACCACATCGCTCAGATCTCTTATAAACTCAATTGATCTTGATAAACGAAATTACTATATATCTTTCTGTCAAGGAAAATCAAAACGTCACGGAGATCAGCTTGTTACATTCAACGAAAAAGTCAATTTCTTCGCAGTTGCTGAATATTTCAATCTGACAACCGCTGATAAAACAGTTAATAAGCTCTATAAAGAACACGTTATCTCAACAAAGGGATATATCAATAAACTCGGAAAGCGCATACAGCAGAATTTCAGCCGTGCTTACGGTGTTGCCAAATTTGACAAGGTTATCCAGTTCTGCGGATATGAGGACGAGATGATTCTGCTCTACAGTCAGTTCAAAGGTCAAAAGACGATATGGGTGCATAATGATATGCTCGCCGAAATCAAGACAAGAAGCAACCAGAGAAAAGACCTTCTTGAATATGCTTACCACACTTATGACAACGTTGTTGCGGTAACCGATGATATTGTCGCACCTACGCAGATACTTGCAGGTAAGGACAAGAAGATCAACATAGTAAGAAATACTATTGACTACAAGACGATCCGCACAAACGGAGAACTCCCGATAACACTTGACGAAACGACAAAGTGCTCGGTAGAACCCGAAAAGTTCTATGAGATCATGCAGTCAGACGCAAAGAAGTTCATCAATGTCGGCCGTTATTCGCCCGAAAAGGGTCATGACAGACTTATAGACGCTTTCTATAAACTCTGGCAAAAAGATAACAGCATTTATCTGATAATTATGGGCGGCAACTCAAGGGATAGAAAGTACGAACAGCTTGTTGAAAAGGTTAATGAAATGGGTCTTACCGAAAACGTCATTCTCCTGCTTTCAGTAAGCAACCCATATCCTATAATCAAGGCTTGCGACGGTTTTATCTTAAGCTCATTATACGAAGGCTTCGGACTGGTTCTTGCAGAAGCCGACATTCTCGGTTTGCCGATAGTGTCAACCGACATTACAGGTCCGAGAACCTTCATGCACAAGTACGGTGGTACTCTTATTGAAAACTCCGATGAAGGCGTTTATAAGGGCTTGCAGATGCTGTACAACGGTGAAATCAAGCCGATAAACGTTGATTACGAAGCATACAATCAGGAATGTGTAGCAGAGTTTGAAAAGCTGTTTGAATAATTTCCCGATAACAAAGGCTCTTTGTCAATAGTTGGGGTACGAAAAAATAGAAAAATTGCGTCAGCGGGTTCGGATT
>CAVJKI010000320.1:736-2120 GCA_963649995.1 Sodaliphilus sp. | reverse complement strand
ACAAGGGTATCACAGCTATTCAGATGGACCTTAAGATTGACGGTCTTACACCTGAAATCATCAAGGACGCATTTGCAAAGACCCACAAGGCAAGAGATTATATCCTTGACGAAATCATGCTCAAGGCTATTCCCGAGCCTCGTCCCACAGTCAACAAGTATGCTCCCAAGATGCTCAACTACAAGATACCCGTTGACAAGATCAGAGAAGTTATCGGTACGGGCGGCAAGGTTATCCAGAAGCTCTGCGCTGATTACGAAGTCAAGATCGACATTGATGAAGAAGGTAACGTATTCATCTGCGGTCAGGATCTTGAAAAGGCTCAGAACTGCGTAGCGATGATCAAGGCTATTACCTCTCCCCCTGAAATCGGTGCTATCTACAAGGGCAAGGTTGTTCGTATAATGAACTTCGGCGCATTTGTTGAAATTGCTCCCGGCAAGGACGGAATGGTACACATTTCAGAGCTTGAAAACAGACGAGTAGAGAAGGTTGAAGATGTTGTTTCTATCGGCGATGAGATAATCGTTAAGGTTCTCGACATCGATAACCAGGGTAAGATCAGACTTTCAAGAAAGGCTGCACTTGCTGAAATCGAAGCAAAGAAGAAAAACGGCTGATTAAGCTGAATTTTGAAATATCAGGACCTGCGGGGATTCCGGCAGGTCCTTTTTATGTTCAAATTCAACTTGCAAAAACAGAGCGTTTGTGCTATACTTATACTTGTATTATTATGTGAAAACGGCACTGTTTTTTTGTATATTCCTACTGCTTTTCGCTAAAAATAGAAAGAGAAAAATGTCAGCAAAGGAGTACGGAATGAACAAGGATAATATTACAAACAACGAACAGACAGATGACGAAAACGAAGCGCAGGTTGTATCCGATCAGGTATCGGATAACGGTGTTTTTGCTTCTGTCAACGCAGAACACAATATCCACTGCCTCACGGTCATAGGACAGATAGAGGGGCATTATATTTTACCGCCGCAGAATAAGACGACCAAATATGAGCATATCATGCCCGCATTGGTTGCAATAGAGCAGGACATGAGTATAGAAGGACTGCTTATTATTCTGAATACTGTGGGCGGAGATGTTGAAGCAGGTCTTGCTATATCCGAGCTTATAGCAGGAATGTCCAAGCCTACTGTATCAATCGTAGTCGGAGGAGGTCATTCAATCGGCGTGCCTCTTGCGGTGAGTGCTGCAAAAAGCTTCATTGTGCCGTCGGCTACAATGACCATTCATCCCGTAAGAATGAACGGACTGCTTCTCGGAATACCGCAGACGTTATCTTATTTTGAGCGTATGCAGGAAAGAATAATCAACTTTGTCAGCAAGAACAGCAAAATCAAGCCGGAACGATTCAGAGAGCTTATGA
>CAVJKI010000320.1:0-726 GCA_963649995.1 Sodaliphilus sp. | reverse complement strand
TATGATGAAAAAGGATGAGCTTGTTATGGACGTAGGCTCTGTGCTTGACGGTGAAACAGCCGTAAAGGAAGGACTTATCGACAGCTTAGGCGGACTAAGTGATGCTGTGCAGTGTCTGTATTCGCTGATTGAAGAAAAAAAGTCGGTTAAATCCGATAGCAGGGCGGCAAAAAATGATTCGACAAGAAAAAGCACAGGCAAAAGAAAGAATACTGCCTCTGACGTAAAAACGACTGAAAATACCGTAAAAGGCAAGGCAACGGCAAAGGTAAGTACCTTCAGGGAATATCACCCTAAAGCTGAAATGAAGGTTAAGCGAGGTGCGGAAAATGTTTCAGACCATCGCAGATGAGCTTGAAGTTTTTGCAAATGCACAGTTATATGATGATAATGCCTACTACGCAATTGACGGTTGTGTTTTTTCTTACAAAGTAAATACAGAAAACGTAAGGTCTGCGTTATCAACAAATCCTGCAAGTTATTTGTATAAAACCGAGGCTTCAATATAGTTATTACGGGCGAAAGCCCATACATATAATATAACGTACCATTGGTGCAATAATCCGAAAGGAACAAAAGAAAATGGATTACATAAGTATAATTATTCAGGGCATTATCCAGGGTCTGACAGAATTTCTTCCTGTATCAAGCTCAGGACATCTGTCTGTAGCTCAGCATTTCATGAATGTAGGTGAAACCAGCCTTATCACATCGGTAGTTCTGCAT
>CAVJKI010000319.1:0-2127 GCA_963649995.1 Sodaliphilus sp. | reverse complement strand
AGGTTGTCGAGGCGGCAAGAGTTGACGGTTCTAACGAATTCAGAACCTTCAACACAATTTCACTTCCTATGATGAAGCCTGCTCTTGCAGTTCAGATGATTTTCGCATTCGTTGCATCATGGAACAACTTCTTTACTCCTGCGCTTATTCTTGATAAGCCCAGTTTACAGACACTTCCCATCATGCTTTCGATTCTGCGTTCAAAAATCAACTCACAGTCAGGCGACCTTGGTGAGGTTTATATGTTCATACTGTTATCAATCGTTCCTGTTGTAATAGTATACATCTGCTTATCAAAGTTCATCATAAAGGGTGTTACACTCGGCTCTGTAAAGGGCTAATAAAACGCATTTTGGGTTAATATATTTAATACAGAAACGACGTCGGAGCTTTTTCCGACGCCGTTTTGCTGTCATTGATAATATGTGCATGACTACACTGATATGCGATGAAATTGTCAGTGAGAATGTATAGAAAAATTGAGTTACAGCGCAATGTCCGCAAAAAAATCCCCCGTTAATCACTTAACGGGGGATTGGAATTATTCGGTTATTAATCAGCCAAGTCTTGCTTCAAGATCAGCGAGTTCCTGCTTTAAGCCATCAGGGAGCTTTTCACCGAACTGCTTGTAGAATTCCTTCATTTCTTTTACTTCCTTCTTCCAGAGGTCTCTGTCAACTGCGAGCAGCTTGTCTTCAACTTCTGATGTAACCTCATCCTCGATACCCTTGAGGTTGATGTCACCCTTCTTAGGAAGGTAGCCGATAGGAGTCTTTTCAGCGTCGATTGTGCCTTCACATCTCTTGATGATCCAGTCGAGAACTCTCATGTTGTCGCCGAAACCGGGCCAAATGAAGTTGCCGTTCTCGTCCTGCTTGAACCAGTTAACGTTGAATATCTTAGGAGCCTTGTCGCCGAGCTTTTCGCCAATTTCAAGCCAGTGAGCCCAGTAGTCAGCCATGTGGTAGCCGCAGAAAGGCTTCATAGCCATAGGATCGTGACGGAGTACGCCTACTGCACCTGTAGCGGCTGCTGTTGTTTCAGAAGAAACTGCAGAGCCTACATATGTGCCGTGCTGCCAGCTGAATGACTGGTAAACCAGAGGAGTTGTAGCTGCACGTCTGCCGCCGAAGATGATAGCTGAGATCGGAACACCCTGGGGGTTGTTGAACTCAGGTGAAATGCATGGGCAGTTCTGAGCGGGAGCTGTGAAACGTGAGTTAGGATGAGCGAGCTTGTTGCCTGCTGCTGTGTATTCCTTACCGTTTACCTTGCTGCCCTTCCACTCTGTTGCATTCTCGGGAGGATTCTTATCAAGACCTTCCCACCAAACTGTCATATCATCGTTGTTGATGGCAACGTTTGTGAAGATTGTGTTCTTCATTGTTGATGCAAGTGCATTGTAGTTGCTCTTAGCGTTTGTACCGGGAGCAACACCGAAGAAGCCGTTTTCGGGGTTGATAGCGTAAAGTCTGCCGTCGGGACCCTGCTTCATCCATGCAATATCATCACCTACTGTGAATACTTCATAGCCTGCCTTCTTGTATCCCTCGGGAGGAATAAGCATAGCGAGGTTTGTTTTACCGCAAGCTGAGGGGAATGCTGCTGTGATATACTTGATGTCGCCATCGGGCTTCTTAACGCCGAGGATAAGCATATGTTCAGCCATCCAGCCTTCCTTCCAGCCCTGGTAAGAAGCGATACGGAGTGCGAAACACTTCTTGCCGAGCAGTACGTTACCGCCGTAAGCTGAGTTGATAGACCAGATTGTGTTGTCTTCGGGGAACTGAACGATGTATCTCTTTTCGGGATCAACGTCAGCCTTTGAGTGAAGGCATCTTACGAAGTCGTTGGAGTCATCGGGCAGGTTCTTGAATGCCTGTGCGCCCATTCTTGTCATAATGTCCATGTTGAGTACAACATAGATAGAGTCTGTCAGTTCAACACCAACCTTAGCGATAGGTGAGCCGATAGGACCCATTGAGTAGGGGATAACGTACATTGTACGACCCTTCATAACGCCGTCATAGAGCTTTGTGAGCTTTGCGTACATTTCCTTAGGATCCATCCAGTTGTTTGTAGGACCTGCATTCTCTTTCTCTCTTGAGCAGATGAATGTTCTGTCTT
>CAVJKI010000318.1:0-2138 GCA_963649995.1 Sodaliphilus sp. | reverse complement strand
GCCTATGGCTGCAGCGATCGGCGCAGGACTTCCCGTTGCCGAGCCTACAGGCAGTATGATCGTTGATATAGGCGGCGGTACGAGTGAGGTTGCGGTAATTTCTCTCGGCGGCATTGTAACATCACGCTCTGTTAGAGTTGCGGGAGATGAGTTTGATTCATCTATCATAAACTACATCAAGAAGAAATATAATCTGCTTATCGGTGAAAGAACAGCGGAAAATATCAAAATCGCTATCGGCTCTGCTTATCCTTACACTGACAATGAGCCTTCAATGGACATCAAGGGCAGAAATTTATTAAACGGTCTGCCTGAAAATATAACGGTTACTTCGGAAGAAATAAGAGAAGCGCTTTCAGAGCCTTTGAGCCACGTTATCGAGGCTATCAAGGTTACGCTTGAAAAAACTCCTCCCGAGCTTGCCGCAGATATAATTGACCAGGGTATCATGCTTGCAGGCGGCGGCGCACTCCTTAAAGGTCTTGATCTTCTCATTCATTCCGAAACGGGTATGCCCGTAAAGGTTGCTGAAAGACCTCTTGATTGCGTAGCTGACGGCACAGGTAAGGTGCTTGAGAATATTGACAAGCTGGTTGATGTCCTTACAGATGACGACACAAGATATTAATTAATCCACAGAAAATATAAATTTTATGACTAACTGTATTTTACGGTTAGTCATAATGTGTTATATAAACCTATTTTAGACAGCACTGAAAGGTATTTTATGCGTGACTTTTTTAAAGGATTCAAATTCAAAATAATAGTATGCGTTTTTGCACTGGTGCTGGGCGTAGTTATTTATGCCGCAGTATCAGGCGGTTTTTCCACTCTACCCGAAAATGTGCTGTCAACCGTTGCAAAGCCATTTGTTACGGTTTCAAATGCGGTATCGCAATGGGTCGAGGATACACTTGACAAATTCGCAAATGCAGACAGGTACAAGACTGAGAACGAAGAACTTAAAGATAAGCTGAATGAGCAGTATCAGCAGATTATTGATCTTGAAAATGTCCAGCACGAGAATGAACAGCTTAAAGAGATACTGAAAATCAAAGAAGAAAACTCAGATTTTGAGTTTTCAGCTCCCTGCAATATAATAGCGCACAATTCAAACGATGCGTATGCGGGATTTACAATTGACAGAGGCTCTGACGACGGGATTGCTTTATACGATCCTGTCATGACATCAAACGGACTTATAGGAATGGTTTGTGAGATCGCACCAAATTATGCAAAGGTTGCAACGATTCTGTCTGATGAAATCAATGTGGGTGTTATGACCTTCGACAGTAAGGTGACAGGAATACTCGACAATGATATTAAGAACGCCAATGAAGGCAACTGCCTTATGAGCTATATCACCAAGGACAGCGGGATCAAAGAAGGCGAAATTGTCAAATCGGTAGCAGGTGTTGTTTTCCCCGGAAATCTTCTCGTAGGCACTGTAGAAAAGGTTTATGATGATGAAAACGGTCTTTCGGTACACGCAGTTATCAAGCCTGCCGTAGATGTCCGCACAATTACAGATTGCGTTGTAATAACAGATTTTAAAGGGCAGGGTGTTGTTGACTGATGAAATTCAGAATTATCAAATCCACTGCCATGACACGCAGGGACGTTATTAAGAGCATAGTAAAATGGGTGTTATATTCGCTTGTGCTTATGCTTTCGTATACGATTGAAATGACAATGCCGATTGCGGCGTGGCAACCGTATCTTACGCTTATGACCGCTGTTGCCGTGTCGTTTTTTGAAAATGAACTCAGCGGCGTTATATTTGCGGCTTTTGCAGGAATGATGCATGATCTTGCTATGGGGTCGTTGTTTGGGTTTACTTCAATATGGCTTATGCCGTGCTGCTTGTTTATAACTCTTTTTGTTGTTAATCTGATTCACAGGAATATGCTGAATTTCCTTTGGATGAATCTTATAGTAATTATCATAGTAGAATTTGCCGAATTACTGTTCAAGTATATAATATGGAGAAATCCGAATATAGATGTTGTGCTGATAAATTATGTACTTCCCGCCGTGATAGCAACGGTTATCTTATCCGCACCGTTATATTTGCTTATCAGACTGATAAATAAAAAACTGGGAGTCGAAAATACGACTGATGATATTCTGACCGCTTT
>CAVJKI010000317.1:0-2147 GCA_963649995.1 Sodaliphilus sp. | reverse complement strand
CTCACTGTCACCTATAAGCGAATCGATATAATCCATCTGAGCATTGAAATCATTTTTCAGCTCTGAGTTGATTTTTGAGTCGGTCTTTTCATTGAATTTTTCCATATCCAACGCTGTGAACGTTCCTGTAACGCTTCCCGTTCTGGATTCCTTATCTGTTTTTTCAACAAGGTTGTCATATGTAACATAATTCTTGAATATCAAAGCTAACGTCTCGGAATAGCGAGGAAGCCATTTATCATTATATTCTGTATTTGTATCGGTGAAATACAACTCCATGCTTCGCTTTGAAAAGCTTCGGCAGTAACCTGCAAGCGTATCATAATCCTTTGCCTTTGCAAGAGAAAATATTTCCTCAACGGTTTCTTTAGGGGAAAGGTGTTTGCTTTCCGTTACATTTTCACTCCTGTGACAGCCTGAGAGAGCCATTATCAGAGTTGCCGTTAAAACAAGGCTGATTATTCTTATTGCTGTTTTCTTAATTTTTATATATGAAGTTTTCAACGTTTATAGTCCTTTCTGCCTATAGCAGATTTTGTTATGTAAATTTAATTTACCTTAATTATAGCACATTTGAACGAAATGTCAATATCAAACTTTGCGTTTACTGAAAATAAGCATTTTGCACAAGAATTTGTATCTTGCTTTGTGCAAAGCGCAGAAAAGCATAATGATTCAGGCGCACCAACAAAAAATTAATGCAAATGTACTTGATTTTTCTGACGGTATCTGTTAAACTATCAATATAAAAAGGTAAATTAAATTTACGATAGTGACATAAAGGTAATTATTCGTAACCGAAATAGGCATATTTGTGTGTTTATAATATGAAAGGAGTGAAATCATGAACTCTGAAGAACTCGGAAAAAGAATCAAAGAAGCCCGCCTTGCTAAAAAGATGACGCAGTCGGAGCTTGTAGGCTCATTCATTACAAGGAATATGCTCAGCCGCATTGAAAGCGGAAATGCCTGCCCGTCAGTAAAAACGCTTGAATATCTGGCAAGCCGTCTTGACCTCCCCGCAGGAAGCCTGATTTCCGATGAAACCCCTGTTTCAGATGAACCCGACAAAAATGCGGAACTATTGATAAGCGCAAAACAGCTTTACATAAACGGCGACTACCCCGCCTGCGCCAAAAAAGCCGAAACTCTCATCGGCAGTGAATTCGAGGACGAGGGACAGGCGATCCTTGCACGCTGCTCCATTGCTTTATCGGAAAACGCAATGAAAAGCGGAGATAAAGCGGCGGCGATAAAATATGCAAAGCAAGCACTTGACCTATCTGATAAAGGGATTTACAAGAGCCGTGAAATAAGCGTTGAAGCCACACTTAAGCTGTCGGAGATCGCCGAGGTGAAGTAAAATGGATATGCTTATAGAAATACTGTGCGATATACTTTTTGATGCCGGAATTGCGGCAAGCACAAGCCACAAGCTACCCAAACCCATAGGGATGATCTGCTGTGCGCTGACCTCGCTTGCTTTTCTTGTAATAATTGTGATACTGGCTATAGTTGCGGTAAACTGTGTGCAGGATACGCCGATTGTAAGCATACTGCTCGGCGCTCTTGATATAATTGTAATATTTTTGTTGCTGAGCATAATCGCAAAAGCGTTCAGAGTAGGAAAACGTAAAAAGTGATTGACAAAACGACGGTTTTAGTGTATAATATTATCGTTCTGATACGCTCGGAACAATTTGGATATGCAGACGTATCGAAGTGGTCATAACGGGGCTGACTCGAAATCTCCCTCGGCTGACGGAAGCCCATCTTCCGAAAAGCCTTTAACCGTGCGGGTTTCGGGCACTTTCCCGTCACCAGCGCACCGTGAGTTCTAACAGGAATTCTAATACAACTGAATACTTGCGTTAATCTCGGTTTTCCGAGTTAACATATACGGAGAGGTATCGAAGTGGTCATAACGGGGCTGACTCGAAATCTCCTTCGGCTAACGGAAGCCCATCTTCCGAAAAGCCTTTAACCGTGCGGGTTTCGGGCACTTGCCCGCCGCAGGTACATCGTGAGTTCTAACAGGAATTCTAATACAACTGAATACTTGCGTTAATCTCGGTTTTCCGAGTTAACATACATGGAGAGGTATCGAAGTGGTCATAACGGGGCTGACTCGAAATCAGTTTGCGAGC
>CAVJKI010000316.1:0-2172 GCA_963649995.1 Sodaliphilus sp. | reverse complement strand
AGCTCAGTGAAAAGTAATGGGTATCAAGGATATACTGCTCTATCTGCTGTGGGTGTATCTTGGCATTGTCAATGTCACAGGCTTTATACTCCCGGCAGTAGACAAGAGAAGGGCGAAAAAGGACAGATGGCGCATAAGAGAAAGCACGCTTTTTCTTATATCGGCGCTCGGCGGCTCGGTCGCAATGTATATTTCAATGCGACTGTTTCACCACAAGACAAAGCATAAGAGATTTATGATAGGAATACCGATAATTATTGTTTTACAGCTCGGCGCTGTATTTGCTGTATGGTATTTCTTTATAAGATAAGGAACGGAGATAATAATGGAGATAACAAGCAGACAAAGAGCAAGGCTGAAAGGTATTGCAAGTAATTATGACACTATCTTTCAGATAGGCAAAAACGCAATATCGGACGAGCTTATAAAGCAGCTGTCGGTCGCACTTGAAGCAAGGGAGCTTATAAAAATAAGAGTTCTTGAAAACTGCGGCTACAGTGCAAAGGAGCTTGCAGGCGAGATAGGAGAAAAGACAAACAGCATCGTTGTGCAGGTGATCGGCACGAAGATAGTTCTTTACAGACAGAACAAAGACCCAAAGAAAAGGAAGATAAGCTTAGATGATTAAAATAGGCGTATTCGGCGGTGCTTTCAACCCGATTCATAACGGACATATAAATATGGTGAGGGAGGCCTTCACCGACCTTAAGCTTCAGAAAATGCTGATAATTCCCACCTGCGTTTCACCGCACAAGAGCAACAGGGGACTTATAGCCTTTGAGGATAGGGCAAAGATGTGCGAGCTTGCATTTGGAAAGGAAACGGCAGAGGGCAAGTTTGAGATAAGCGATATTGAAAAACGCATGGGCGGTACAAGCTATACGATAAACACTATCCGTGAGCTTAAAAGACAGTATCCCGACGACGCAGTATTCTATCTGATAATAGGCGGAGATATGCTGTTTTATTTCGATAAGTGGTACCGCTATGAGGCGCTTCTCGGCGAGTGCAAGGTAGTCGCCGCCGCAAGAGAAAACAACGAATACAGCGATATGTGCGAATATGCCGCTGAAATGGGCAGAATAAAGGTACTGAATCTTCACGTTACAGAGGTAAGCTCGACCGAGATACGAGAAAAGCTGAAAAACGGCGAGAGCATTACAGGTCTTGTACCCGAAGATGTCGAAGGCTATATAAAGGAACGTGGTCTTTATGTGTGAAAAGCAAAGTAAAGACGAACAGCGTTACGCAGAAAAGTATGCCGAGTATATTGCTTTGCTCAAAAGTACGCTTTCAAAGAAACGCTTCACCCACAGCATGAATGTTGCTTCAATGTGTCTGGCGCTTGCCAAAAAGCACGGCGGGGACGAGGAAAAGGCGTATCTTGCAGGACTTCTCCATGATATAAAAAAGGAAGAAGCTCCCGACGCTATGAAGGCTCAGGCGGTACTCAGCAATATGGACGTGAGCGACGAGGAGCTGTACACACCCGCACTGTGGCACGGTCCTGCGGGGGCATATCATATATCGAAAAATCTAGGTATAAAGGACGAGGATATTTTAAACGCAGTGCGTTATCACACGGCGGGCAGAGCAAATATGTCGCTGCTTGAAAAAATCGTTTATTTAGGCGACCTTACAAGCGCTGACAGAAGCTATAAGGATGTCGTGAAATACCGTGAGATGAGCTTTGAAAATCTTGACAACGCCATGTACAATGCGTTAAAATATTCTATAGGCGAAACGCTCGGAAAGGGCGGAGTAATACCGCCGTGTACTATGGCGGGATATAATTACTACACAAGGCTGATAAGAGCTAAAAAAAGCGAAGCAGAAAGGAAAAATCCTAAGAATGACTGATATAGAAATTCTGAAAGAGGGCATTAAGGCTCTCGACTCAAAAAAGGCAGATGATATAAAGATCCTCAAGGTGCGTGACCTTACTATTCTTGCAAACTATTTCGTAATAGTAAGCGGTTCAAGCTCAACACAGGTCAAGGCGCTTGCAGACGAGGTCGATTTCAGGCTCGGAGAAAAGGGAGAAGAACCGAAGTCGATAGACGGAAAAGCCAGCGGAAACTGGATAGTACTTGATTATATTGACGTGGTTTTCCATGTTTTCTACAAGGAAACAAGAGATTTCTACGATCTTGAAAGACTATGGCAGGACGC
>CAVJKI010000315.1:0-2176 GCA_963649995.1 Sodaliphilus sp. | reverse complement strand
GTTATACCCTGGGGGATCGTCCTTGTCTGTAAAACGATAACGTTTCTGTCAGTCAGCTTTACAGCCTGCTCAGCCGCCATTATTATATTCTTGTTGTTGGGAAGAACAAAGATATTTCTTGCGGGGGTTGCGTTGATAGCTTCAAGAATGTCTTCTGTAGAGGGATTCATTGTCTGACCGCCTCTTACTATAACGTCAACACCGAGATCCTTGAACAGGTCTTCAAGTCCTGCGCCCGATGTAACGGACACAAAGCCGAAATCCTTTGTAGGCTCTGCGGGAGCAAGCTTCTGCTTCTTCTGCATTTCAGCCTTTGCCGCCGCACCCTTGTGCTGTTCTTTCATATTCTCAATCTTGAGGTTTATGAGTGAGCCGTAGAGGATACCCTCCTCAATGGCTTTACCGGGATGCTCTGTATGAACGTGTACCTTGATTATTGTGTCATCGTCTACTACAACAACGCAGTCGCCGATAGATTCAAGGAATGCACGGAGCTTTGTAGCGTCCTTGTTTACATCGCTCTTTACAACGATAAATTCAGTACAGTAGGTAAACTGAATATCTGTTTCATAAGTACCTGCGGCATTTGTTACAACTGTTTTTTCTGTAGGGGGTTCTTCGCTTGCCTCTATCATTATACCGCCGCTGATAACAGACGTCATACCCTTAAGTATTGTGTAATAGCCCATGCCGCCTGCATCGACAACGCCTGCTTTTTTCAGCACAGGTAGCATTTCGGGAGTTTTATCAAGCGTTTCCTTTGCAGTTGCTGTCAGAAGCTCAAAAAGCTCGGCAAAGTCCTTGCACTGTGCTTCTGCAACCTTTTCAGCCGCAACTCTTGCTACTGTTAAGATTGTACCCTCCGTTGGCTTCATTACCGACTTGTATGCCGCATCTGCACCTAATTTGAGTGCATTGCAGTAGTCGTCAATTGTGGCTTCATGCTTTCCTGCAAGACCCTTTGAAAGACCTCTGAATAAGAGGGAAAGGATAACGCCTGAGTTACCTCTTGCACCTCTCAGCATTGCTGAAGCCGCTGTCTGAGCTACAGTTTCGACAGTAGCACTGTCACTGAGCATATTAAGCTCTGCAACGGCGTTTCTGATTGTCATTGACATATTCGTACCTGTATCACCGTCGGGAACAGGGAATACGTTAAGCTCGTCAACACTCTCCTTGTTATTGATTATATTGTTTGCACCTGAGATGATCGCATCTCTGAGAATTTTTCCGCTTAGCATTAGTCAGATACTCTCCTTGATTTTATACTTTAACAGCATCGACAAAAACATTTACCTTATCAACGGTAAAGCCTGTTTCGTCTTCTACTGCAAATCTTACCTTATGAATGATACTCTTGACTATCGTAGAAACGTTCACACCGTACATTACCGAAATGTGAAGGTCGATATAAAGCTTGTCATTCTTGTATTTTACCGTAACGCCCTTTTCGGAAAGGATAGTTTTATCGGCAAATTTCTTTACGAATTTCAGAGGTACTTTTTCAATGAATGTCTGTTTTGCGTCAACTGCATTCATGCCTACTATGCCGAAGCAATTTGTAACAGTTCCGCCGATAAGGCTGTAGAAGAACTGTTTTGAATAGGTGATCGTTCCTAAGTGGTTGTTTATCGTGATCATATACATAACCTCCTTGTAAATCGGACTTAATAATTATACTATATTTCACGGCAAATTTCAAGCATTTATGCCAAATTACCGTTCAAGGACAAAAATTCCGCAATCGGTAGGGTGTGCCGGAAAAATGTTTGTGTATTTTTTTGACAAAGCATCTACCGCCTGCAAAGCTTTTTCTTCACTTTCAAACACGCCGTACACTACGCTTCCGCTTCCTGTCATCTCCGATATAACCGCACCGTTATGGGTCAAATCATTTTTGATTGCGTCAATACGGCTGTCATTGTATATCCTTGTAAATACATTGTCGATGTATTTTGTGCTTTCAAAAAGACTGCCGCAAACGATGTTGCTGACAAAATCAGCATAATGGGTATTGATTTCAGTCGGTTTTTTATCGTATTCGGCATAAGCTTTTGCGGTGCTGAGCCTGAAGTCGGGATAAATGCAGACGAAAACGCTGTTTTTATCACACGTCGCAGTCATCATATCACCGCTTGAAATGCTGTATTGTGTTCCGCCTTTCAGGCAAATAGGA
>CAVJKI010000314.1:0-2199 GCA_963649995.1 Sodaliphilus sp. | reverse complement strand
TATATGCTTTTTCCGACTATTCTGTTTATAACGGCTATAGCCGTTGCGGTGACTTCGGTGCTTTGCTTTATACTCGCCCCGCTTTACAGCGGCGGAAAAAATAAAGCCGCTAAGATAGTTGCAAATGTATTTTCGATAATCGACCTTATTTTTGCAATCATATTGCTTATAATGTTCGTTTTTTCTGCGTTGGTATTGCTTGCTTCAAGCGAGCTTGTGAAAGACGACGATACGGTCTTGTTTGCACTCGGATATATGCTTGCTCCGACAAGATTCGGTATGCAGTTCGATATTTCTACATACTCAACAGGACTTTCTATCGGTTTCTATGCGCTTTATATGATCCCTGCCGCTATACTCGGAATAGTTTCATTCTGTGTAAGCAGTTCGGCAAGAACAAAATACAGAGCCGCAAACGGCTTGATAAGAGGTGCGGCAATGCCGCAGGGAGCTATGCCTTATCAGTATAATCCCTATCAACAGAACATACAGCAGGGTCATCCTCAGCCTTATCAGCAGAATGTACAGCAGGGCTATCCTCAGCCTTATCAGCAGAATGTACAGCAGGGCTATCCCCAGCAGTATCAGCAGAACGTACAGCAGGGCTATCCTCAGCAGTATCAACAGAATGTACAGCAGGGCTATCCTCAGCAGTATCAGCAGAACGCACAGCAGGGCTATCCCCAGCAGTATCAGCAGAACGTACAGCAGGGCTATCCTCAACAGTATCAGCAGAACACACAGCAGAGCGATTCTCAGTATCAGCAGACAGCGGCGGCAGTAGCAGTACCCGCAGCAGTCGCTTCCGAGACGGCTACTGCCACTGAGCCTGCTTCCCCTGTTGCCGAGCCGATCGCCGAAGCAGAGAAGCAAGCTGTAGCTGTTGAAGAAAGCGTATCCGAACAGGATGTTGAAGAAGCTGTACAGACAGCACCCGCAGAAGAAACAGCACCTGTAGAAAATACAACTTCCGCAGAAGAAGATTTCAGCAAATTACTTGATGACGAGCCTGTTTCTCAGCCCGCAGAGGCGGTAACCGAACAGGCAAAGGAAGAACCGCCCGTGCAGGCAGAGCCAGCCTCTTTCTGCGTCAACTGCGGTCAGCCGATAATGCAGGGAACGGCATTCTGCACAAATTGCGGTCACAGGGTAAACGGAGTAAAGACTGCTGTTTGTACAGGCTGCGGTGCAAAGCTTGCGGAAGGTGCAATGTTCTGTACCAACTGCGGAAAAAGAGCGGATTAAGAATAATTGATATATATATCAGATGGGTTATCTCAGGATAGCCCATTTATTTTTTACAGTACTGCCGTAATATACACAGATATTTTTGTTGTAATTAACAATGGAAAGAAAGTCGGGGTTGTGCTACAATAACTATCGGTGATGATATGAAAAAGAAAATCCGTGTATGTGAAAATTCCATGGTGCTTGTATACATACTGGCTATGTCGGGCGGATTCATGGACGCATATTCCTATATGTGCAGAGGAGAAGTGTTTGCAAATGCGCAGACGGGCAATATACTGCTTATGGCTGTAAATCTTGCAAAAGGGAATTTTACTGTTGCACTGAGATATTTTGCGCCGGTCATGGCATTCATTGCAGGCGTTGTACTTGCGCAGACCGTACACCATATTTTTAAAGGAAGAACACTTCACAGGCGGCAGATAGTAATTTTGTTTGAGGCGGTTACACTGCTTGCGTCGGCGTTTATTCCGTATGAGCTGAATGTATTATGTAACTGTATGATTTCTCTTGCGTGCGGCGCTCAGGTTGAGGCTTTCAGAAAAATCAGTATAAGAGGTGCATATCCTCAGAGCTATGCCTGTGCCACCACAATGTGTATCGGTAATATGAGGACGGCGGCATCGTCAATATGTGAGTATGTTGCGCACAGAAACAGGGACGATCTCAGAAAGGGTATATTACTTTTCAGTATCAATGCGATGTTTGCGATAGGCGCAGTTGCGGGTGACCTTTGCGTTACGGCTGTCGGTCAGTGGGCGGTTATGATATGCGCTGTGTTTATGACTATGGCGTTTATAATTATTACAATGGAAGAAAAAGAGGAAGAAAAATAAAACATCAGCAGGTGTTGACTGCTGATGTAATACAAACTAAAGGCACCGATCACTCGGTGCCTCAGACTGTCGAAAAAGCCAAGCATTTTTGCTTGGCTTTTTCATTGATATGTGG
>CAVJKI010000313.1:0-2201 GCA_963649995.1 Sodaliphilus sp. | reverse complement strand
GTCCTAAGGTGCGGCGTTTCTGAACTGCGGCAACGCCCTGAGTAGCCATAATTTCGTCCTTTCAAGAAATAATTTCTATTTTTAGTAAATTTTTAATTACTCCCATAAAAACCTATACGGAAAGACTTACGCCTTTCCGTACAGGTTTGTGTGTTTGGAGTATCTATGAAGAAAATACGATAGCGTTAATTAGCTGTTAGCCTTGATATAAGCGTCAAGCTCTGCGTTAGCATCTCTTGTAGCCGCCCACTTCTGGTTAACAGAATCTGCGATAGCCTTAAAGCCGTCATCACCCTTGCCTGAGAAAGCTGCTTCTGCAAGCTGGAGCTTGAAGTTAGCTGAGTCACCTGCCCATACACCTACCTCTGAATCCTTGTCGATAGCGTTGAATACGCCTACAAGACCATCGGGAGCCGCATTTGCCGTGAAGAATTCACAACCGTCAAATGCTGAGAGGTAATCGGGGAGCTTGCTTCCTTCAAGTGTATTGATACCTCCCTCAGCCTCAGAGAAGCCTGATTCGGCGATGAACCATTCGATATACTTCTTGCCGAGTTCCTTCTTGTCATCAGCAATGTTCTTGTTTACACCCATGCAGTAGTCAGCCGCATACTGTGCGTACTGCTTGCCGTCCTTTGAGAAGGGAGCGGGCATATAACCGATGTCGTCTGCGTTGAGGTTGTTGTCCTTAGCGATCTGCTGGAACTGTGAAACTGCCCATGAACCCATTGTCATTGTAGCAACCTCGCCCTTTGCTATCAAAAGCTTAGAGCCTTCCCAATCAGAACTCATGGGGTCGCCCTCGATCAGAGTAGGATCTGAATATATGTCATACATAAGCTTGAATACATTGTAGTAAGGCTGACCTTCCTTGAAGAAGTCTTCCTTATTTACAATAAGGTTTGTTTCAAAGTCGGGATCGCCTGATGAAGGAACTACAAGGCTTGACCACTGTGAAGCTGTCCAGCTTGCTTCCTTGAAGTTTGTGTAATAAGGAATTACATCGGGGAACTTTTCCTTGATCTTCTTTAAATCAGCGATGAATTCATCGGCTGTCTTAGGCATTTCCGTAATGCCTGCGTCTGACCATACCTTCTTGTTGTAACAGATACCGCCGCTTACAGAGCCTAAGTGTGCAAGACCGTATACTGTTCCGTCATACATCTTCTGATTTGCCCACTTGTACTTATCCTTAAGCTCATCGTACTGTCCGAGAGGCTCAAAGAAGTTTGAAAGATCAGAGAGCTTTACTGTATCGGGAATCATAAGAACATCGCCGTATTCCTTGGTGCTCATCATTGTTGAAACATCGTCGGCGTAGCTCTTGAATGACTGATATTCAACCGTGCAGTTGTACTTTTCTTCAAAAGCGTCTGTCATCTTGTCAAGCGAGCCGTCGTCCTTACGGTCTGTACGGTGTGTCAGCACCTTAAGAGTAAGCTTGTCGCCCGAGGGTGTTGTTGAAGATGCGTCAGCCGAAGTTGCCGAGCTGTTATCCTCTGTCTTTGATGCAGATGATGTATCACCTGTTGATGATGTTGCGTTGTTGCTGCTGCACGATGCAAGTGTTGCTACTGTGCTTGCCGCAAGGATACCTGCAAGTATCTTCTTTGCTTTCATGTGATAATTTCCTTTCTGGTAGAACAGTGTTAATTTACTTGTCCTTAATCATTGAATTTAGCTTATACTTATTAAGCTGTTTCCGTTCGCTTAATTCACTTAAGATTATACACTGTTTTAGCTAAAAGTCAATAAACCTATAGGAATTTCGGCTAAAACACATAAATGATATTTGTAGATTATGTGCAAATAATACAAATACGATATTAACTTAACTTTGTTACACATATTTATTAAGCAAGCGCCTGTAAAGTTCATTTTCACGGTTACAAATGCGGTTAGCTAATTTTGCTTAAAGTTAAGTTACAGAAATACACACCGTTTTTAAGTGTTCGTTAATATGATAACTCGAAAACAAACAGCTATACATTCAATCAAAATAATTTGAAAGAAAGTTGCGGGTATGAGGGAAGTGTGGTATAATTGATATTACAGATTTCGTACAAAAACGGGCATAGCCTGTCATTATTTCAAAGCTTGTTTCATATAATGTACAAAAATTTACCGAAAGGTCGGACAATATGAAACGATTTGAATTTAAAAGGCTTAAATCAAGAGTACCCGCTCTTATAGTCCTGCTC
>CAVJKI010000312.1:0-2221 GCA_963649995.1 Sodaliphilus sp. | reverse complement strand
CTGCAACCTCCAGCGAGCCGTCAAGTATCTTTTCTGCGCTGTCAAATTCATGCTGTTTATTCATAACCGATACTTCGCAATCCACAATAAAGTTGCCGTTATCCGTCAGCTTATACCGAATGTTGCGGATATTGAGAAGCGCAAATTTTGCCTGAATATCCGTGTGATCCGTAAACCGTCCTTTTATGCAGGCGATTTTCTTTTTGATAACGGCTGTGTCCGTTTCGCAGTCTTCATATTCGCCCGTAATCTCTCCGACACTTGAAGCACTGCTCTGCTTTTCGTTCCATTTAAGCAGGTCGGTAAGCTCTAGCTCATGCTGAAGCCTGCCTATGTATTTGTCGCAACCTATTATCAGCGCATTTTTATGCTGTTGCTCAGCCAGCTGCCGTTCATCAGGCTCGCTTGATTTGTCACCACTGCATCGTTCTTTAAAGTCATTACAGCCGTTATTGTGATCAGCGTTGTCAGCTCTTTTTGCAAGCGCCGTTGCTGACTTTTTCCTTGCTATACAGAAACGGAAAATCATGAATACGAATAACAAAGCAAACATCAGCAAAAATATAATCAGTACCGTAAAAATTACATTGCTGTACATACTGTCGATATACTGCGTATTCACCACCCCTTCTCCTGTGTATTAGTACTTATAAGTACTATTTCAATCATTATACCGCTTAAATGTGATAAAGTCAATAGTACCGTCAGGTTCTAAGCTTATTTTCATTGAAATTTACATCATAAGGAGATGGATTTGTGTATTTTCAACGGTTGCGTGACCTTCGTGAAGACAAGGACTTAAATCAGACGCAGATAGCTCAGCTGCTGGGAATCAAGCAAACTGTATATTCACGGTATGAGCGTGGATTTCAGACTATTCCAGTTGAACACGTTATCACGCTTGCAGATTTCTACAATGTATCAACTGACTATATTTTCGGACGCACCAACAACAAAGCGATAACCAGATAGCAAAAACGACTGCCCGTGGAAATGAGCAGTCGTTTTTCGTTATTAACGCTTTATTACTGTATTTTCGGCTCAATCTCAAACCAGTCGAAATCGAAATCACAGCCGGGCAGGAAACGGAATTCCACCTTTACCCTGCCTTTAATATCGGGGAGCTTATGCGATACGGTGATCGGCATTTTGCTGCCGGGGAACTCGACTATTTCTTCGATTCTGCCGTTATCGGTATGGAAGTGAATATGGATAGAATCATTGTCGTGACGGGTCATTCCGTGGATACGGATAAGGCTTGTTCCCTCGGTGAAATCCATGTCCTCAAAATCAAGGAATACGTTGTTTCCGATACCCTTTACGCAGTTGCCGTCAACTGTATAGGTATCGCCGTGGATAAGGTCGCAATCGGTGCTGTTAAGCCGTTCATAAGCCTTCTGACGGGGCGTGAAAAGAAAGCCGCCGAAGTCAATGCGAAGATCGGTTTTATCAAACTCAAAGTAGATGTCCTTCTCGCCCGTAATGCGGCTTGACAGCTTATAATGATTGTCCTTGTAGGTCTGCCATTCAAAGTTTGCCTGATAGGTAAATTCGCCGATAAGAGCCGAATTTAAAGCCCCGGGATAGCCCTCCCAAAGCCTGAACCCGAACGGGCAATCCTTATGCCAGTTGATTATTCTGACAAGGAATTCATCTGTGCCGTACTTGCCGAAATCGGTCTTTTTAAAGCCGACTATATTGTTATCAGCCGTAATGCTGACGCCGCCGCAACGCACCTCATCCATCAGGGATATGCTGTCGGAGTAGAGGCAGGCGGTAACGAAATTATACGGGTCGAAGGTCGGACGTCCGAAGCCGCTTGCGATGAACTCATACTCGGATAGGACCTGAGGAAATTCGCTGTTGTTATCGGCACTGCAACGCAGTCTGAACGTACCGTCACCGTTGGCGTGAACAACTGCTGACAAGTTATCATGCACTGTAACGGTCGCCAGATTTGTTTCAATTCCGCTTGCGGTTACTATGCTCCATTTCAATTTATCGGTTGTTGCATTTTTGGGGTAAATTGCGGCATTTATAATGCAATCATTGTTATCGGGGGTAAGCTCGATACCTGTGCTTCTTGTAAGCTCAATTTTTCTTATCGGAACATCTGAGCCGATCGAATATCCGTCATCATTTACAATATTTTCAAGCATAGAAATTCCGTTCCTGATTTCGGACTTCAATTTTCTGACTTTGATCACTGCCTGTTCAAGAC
>CAVJKI010000311.1:0-2234 GCA_963649995.1 Sodaliphilus sp. | reverse complement strand
TTGCACGTTCGACAATCTGTTTGACTTCCACCCTCCGTTCCAGCTTGACGGAAACTTCGGCGGCAGTGCGGGCATTGCAGAAATGCTGATACAGAGCCACGAGGGCTATATAGAGCTTCTACCCGCCGCACCCGACGCATGGAGAAACGGAAGCTTCAAGGGACTTTGTGCCAGACACGGATTTGTGGTTGACGCAAAGTGGGAAAATTTCAATCCTACCGCAATAACGATAAAGTCGGTTAACGGCGGTACCTGCCGAATAAAGTCAGACTGCGAAGCTATCCTCTGCGACGGAAAATCAGTGCCTATGCTGTCAAACGACGGTATAATCTCATTTGAAACGACACCTGACAGCGTATACACATTTGTGTTCTGATTGCACAAAAGCGGTTGAAAACATCAGGTATAATTGTACAAGTTGTTGATATGCAAAATTTTTTCGGAAATTTGTAAAAAAACACTTGCAATTTGCCACAGTTTCTGTTAAAATATTAATGTTGTATCGCTATATGTTAAATAGTGAATGGCGGACTCGTTATCCGCCGCAAGATAAAAGCAAGTATTGAAGGAGGTGCAAACCCCATGGCAAAATGTGATATCTGCGGAAAGGGCGTAACTTTCGGCATTAAGGTTTCTCACTCACACAGACGTACAAACAGAGCTTTTAAGCCCAACGTTCAGAAGGTTAAGGCTATCGTAAACGGTACTCCCTGCAGAGTACACGCTTGCTCTCGTTGCCTTCGTTCAGGTAAGGTTGAGCGTGCTAACTGATTTAAGTTAAAGCTACGATAAAGATTGCTCCCCGATAGGGGAGCTTTTTTTATTAAATTTACTTAAATATCCTTGTCCTTTTACTTCAAGCTATTGACAGAAAAACGGATTTATAGTAAAATTATACCGTAGGGCTTTGCCTTACCGTTAAGCTAAAGTAAATTTTGGAGGAAATATAATGGTAACTGACGTATTGTTACGTTTAAAGCCGGAACTGGCGCTTAACCTTGACGCAGACGACCACGCCTGCGGTACTTATGTAGGTTACGGCTTCACGCTGAAGGCACTCAGTGATAAGAATTGCATAATTTTCAATTCATGGGCAAGAAAAAGTGCGCTCACAACGAAAGTGGCAGACGACTTTTTCAAGGACTATATGTCAAAACCCGAAAACAGCTTTGTAAAAGCATACAAAGCAGGCGAGCCGAATATTTCTGCTGTGCTTTTTGCAGGAAACGACGACGCACAGGCGGCAACCGACATAAAGCGTTTTATAACCGATGTAGTCAAATATTATTCGGCTAACTATTACAGCAACGCCTGCTCAAAGTGTAACTCATCAATAGGTCTTACATTTGCAAAAGCTTCGGACGGCAACATAAAACAGCTTTGTAAAATGTGTATTCAAGGCGAGGAAGACGCCGCTGAAAAAGCTGCTATGATGCAGGCACAGACACAGGCTTCCCAGCCTGTACAGACCGCTCAGGCTGTAAATACTCAGCCTATGCCTGACCCTACACAACAGCCTGTTGCAAATCAGCCGCAGCAAACCGCTCAGAATGTCGGCTTATACGGCATACCTACAAATAACCAAGGCATACAGCCACAGGCGGCAAACGAATCGGTCGTTATGCCTGCAACAAATGCTGACCCGTTGCCTATACCGAAATCAAGCGGTGATACAATGGCGGCGATTGACCCTGCAACCGCTCCCGAAAGCACGGGATATTCAACAGCACAATCACTGGCTGAATTAAAGCCTCCTACGAATAGCAATCTTCCACCGATAAACGGTGGCTTTTCACAGCCTGCACCTATGAATAACGGCGGATTTGTTCAACGGCCGATGAACAACGGTTACTCACAGCAGCCGATGAACTCATTCGGAAACGACGGCCGCTTTGTTGCAGGAAGACCTACCGCTATAGTGCATGAGGCAAATCCCGTAATGGGAATTCTCGGCGCAATACTTTTCTCTCTTATCGGCTGTGCGGTATGGATACTTATAGGAAAGCTCGGATACATCTCTTACCTCGGCGGCGTTGCAATGGCTTTCTCAACTATATTCGGTTATAATCTGTTCGGCAAGAAATTTGACGTTCTCGGATTTATTGTAAGTATAGTAATAGTATTGCTTATGGTACTTTTCAGCAATATGATAATAATGACATGGGAAATGTATGGCGACCCGGATTTTAAAAACGTACTTGAATTAATGGGATACAACAGTTTCTTCAGTGTAT
>CAVJKI010000310.1:0-2239 GCA_963649995.1 Sodaliphilus sp. | reverse complement strand
TTCGTGCATCTTTTTCATATAATTGTTGCGGAAATACTCCGCTTCGTATGTGAACAGCCCGAAAGCATCGGTAAGCGATGTGTAAGGCGCTCTGACCGCATTTTCGGTTATGGTTGTTATTTTTTTCTTGTAGTCTGTAAACAGCGATTCTATAAAGGCACGGTATATATCGTCTTTAGATTTATAATAGTAATAGAACAGACCTACCTCTGCACCTGCCGTATCCATTATTTTTCTTATAGAAGCGCCTTCAAATCCGTCGGCAATAAAGCACTTAGCCGCCGCCTTCAGAATATCGTTTTTTCTTGCATTGTCTTTAACGGCTTTCTTCTGCATAATAACACCTTCTTCAGAATATGCCCATATAAAATTATAACACTGTAAAACAGTAAAATCAACAGGAATATGTACAAACGTTGAAAGAATATTTTGTGGCGAGGTGATATTATGGAAATAAGTCCGTCTGAGCTTGAACTGCTGACGAGGCTCATAACCGAAGCGCTGATTAAACAGCTGTGCGAAGATGGTTATGCGGTTTTGCCGTATGACAGCGACAACTGAGTTAAGAGCGGCGGCATACTGTCGTGTATCTACTGACAAGGCAGAGCAGGCAGGCTCGTTGAATTCACAAATAGCATTTTTTGAGGAATATATTACAAGGTGTGATTCCATGACGCTTGTAAAGGTTTACTATGACGAGAGGGCAAGCGGAACTACCACAGCTCACCGAAGCGGATTCAACGAGATGATAGCCAAAGCTATGGCTGGAATGATAGATATTATTCTGACAAAGGAGGTAAGCCGTTTTGCAAGAAATACGGTTGATACTCTGAATGTAACCCGAATGTTGAGAGCAAAGGGAGTCGGAGTAATATTCATAAATGATAATATTGATACACGGGACAGCGACGGCGAACTCAGACTGTCAATAATGGCAACTATAGCGCAGGAGGAAAGCCGCAAAATATCCGAAAGAGTAAAATGGGGACAGCAAAGAAAAATGGAGCAGGGTGTGGTATTCGGCAGGAGCTGTCTGGGCTATGATGTAAGCAACGGGAAAATCAGCATTTCAGATGTCGGCAGTAAAACGGTGCAACGGATTTTTAACGAGTACACTATACTAGGCAAGGGTGCGGACAGCATAGCAAAGGCGCTTAACTCCGAAAATATTCCGTCGGTAAACGGCGGCAGATGGAGTGCGGGATTTATCCGCAGGGTTCTGCGCAATGAAAAATATGCGGGTGATCTTGTACAGAAAAAGACCTATACTCCCGATTATCTGACGCATAAGAAAAAGTGCAACAAAGAGGGAAGAATATATATTCAAAATCATCATGAGCCGATTATAGACAGGAGCCTCTGGGAAAAAACGCAGGCTGAGCTTGAACGCAGAGCGCCCGGCGATACAAGTCGCTACAGCGACCGTTACAGATACAGCGGAAAGGTATATTGCGGTATTTGCGGAAGCGTTATGGTATCACGGGTGAAAAAGCTGAAGAACGGAGATATATATCACGCTTTGCGATGCTCAGGAAGGATAAACGGGAAAAGGTGCGATAACGAAACCTTGAATACGGTCGCCATGAGAGTATGTATAAAGCATATTCTGGACAGCCTGAAAATTGATAAAAAAGCTATAACCGAAGCTGTTGTAAAAAAACTTTCGCAGTGTGAAAAATGTATTGATAATACCGCAATTAAGCGTAAAACAGAATTATTGCTGAACAAAAAGCGCCGTGCGGTAGATCTTATGCTTGACGGGTTGATAACAGCGCAGGAGCTTGCAGAGCAGAAAGCATATTATGATAGGCAGATAGAGCAGCTGAATTCAGGTATAGCCGATAGCGGAGGTTGCCGTGATACTGAAAAAATCAGTCGGCGCATACAAGAGCTTCTGGATTTTTCCGATGACAGCGTATGGCGGATCATAGACCGTGTCGTATATGCCCATAATACTCTGACATTATACTTTTGCAAAACGGAAAAAGGCTTTATGACAGACTTCAAAGCAAAGGGCAGAGGTGAGAGCTACATCGTGATAACGGGCGGTATAAAGAGAGTACAGGGGATCATTACGGATATGATGTAGGTACGGAAGAATTGGTACCACCATGATGTCAATGACTACCTAATATGTGGCAGGAAATTCGAGACTTCTTAATATCTTGTGTAAACCTCCGAAAAGGTATAGAATAAAGATATCATTATGGAGGTAAAAAAATGCCAAAGTACAAAGACA
>CAVJKI010000309.1:0-2253 GCA_963649995.1 Sodaliphilus sp. | reverse complement strand
TGACAGAAGGGCGCTTATTCATATCGACTTACAGGAAAACCGCCACGATTTTTCTTACTCTCAGCTTTCAAAGCTGTCAACACAGGCGGCTAATCTTTTCGCTTCATACGGCATAAAAAAAGGCGATAAGGTAATGCTTGTACTGAAAAGAAACTATCAGTTCTGGATAGCCATAATCGGTCTTATCAAGCTCGGAGCAGTTGCTATTCCCGCAACGCATCTTCTGACAACTCATGATTTTACTTACCGTTTTGAAAGTGCAAGTGTAAAGGCTATTGTCTGTACCGGCTATAATCTCGACATAGCAAAGTATGTTGATGAGGCACAGGAGGAAATCCATGCCGACAACCTTATAAAGTTCATGGCGAACGGTCATAAAGACGGATGGGTATCATTCGATGACGAGATTGCAGGGATGCCCGACACGATGGAGCGTGTACAGACCGATACCAGAGAGTATATGCTGCTTTACTTCACATCGGGTACTACAGGTTATCCGAAAATGGTCGTACACAATCACAGATATGCGCTTGCCCACATTCAGACAGCGGCACACTGGCAGAATGTCGACCCTGACGGTATTCATCTTACAATATCAGATACCGGCTGGGGCAAAGCGGCATGGGGTAAGATGTTCGGTCAGATGTCGCTCGGTGCCTGCGTGTTTGTATATGACTTTGATAAATTTATTCCGACGGATATGCTGAGAATAATGCAGGATTATAAGATCACATCATTCTGCGCACCGCCGACAATGTTCCGTTTCTTTATAAAGGAAGGTCTTGAAAACTACGACCTTTCCGATCTTAAATACTCGGCGATAGCCGGAGAAGCACTGAATCCCGAAGTATATAACAAGTGGCTTGAATTTACAGGTCTCAGGCTTATGGAGGCGTTCGGTCAGACTGAATCCACAGCGCTTCTTGCAAACCTTGTCGGTATGACGCCTAAGCCCGGCTCTATGGGCAAGCCTACACCTTTGTATGATGTTGACGTTGTAGACGATGAGGGAAATACAGTACCTATCGGTGAGATCGGCGAAATAGTTGTCCGTGCCGAGCGCGGCAAGGACGGACTGTTTGAGGGCTACTACCGTGATGAAGAACTTACCGATCAGGCTTGGCATGACGGACTTTATCACACGGGTGATACCGCATGGAAGGACGAGGACGGCTACTTCTGGTATGTCGGCAGAAATGACGATGTTATCAAGGCAAGCGGTTACCGTATAGGACCGTTTGAAATCGAAAGCGTGCTGATAGCTCATCCTTCTGTACTTGAATGTGCCGTAACAGGCGCACCCGATCCTATAAGAGGTCAGGTAGTCAAGGCTACCCTAGTTCTGGCAAGAGGCTATGAGCCGTCGGACGAGCTGAAAAAAGAGCTTCAGACCTATGTCAAGAAAAACACCGCTCCTTATAAATATCCGAGAATAGTCGAATTCGTAGACGAGCTTCCCAAAACTATAAGCGGTAAGATAAGGCGTGTTCAGATTCGTAACGAGAACAACAAGAAAAACAGTTGATAATTGAAAATTCGCCGCAGGTTACACTTGCGGCGATAATTTTAGAGGGATTTATGGAATATTATATCTATCTGTTACAGATATTCGGCGGCGGAAATCCGAAAATTCATGAATTGATAAAGGTATACGGCAATGCGAAAAATGCATACGAGCATATCAGCGGCGGCGATATGTCGCACATACCGTCAAATCGTCATGAAAATGTGCGGCGTGCATCGCTTGAGCGTTCAAAAGTGATAATAGACTATTGCAGAAAGAATAATATCGGAATTATCACGATAGATGACAAGAATTATCCTTATGACCTTAAGAATATTTACAACCCTCCTGTAGTACTGTTTACAGCGGGCAATATAAGCTACCTTGAAGGTAAGCTGTCAGTATCTGTTGTAGGGCCGAGACATCCGTCTGACAATGCAGTGCGTCTTGCTGAGAATATCTGCTATAATCTTGCAAGGTGCGATATAGTTCTTGTCAGCGGTTTTGCGTTTGGCATAGACAGAGTTGCACACAATAACTGCATACGTCACGGTAAACCTACTGCGGCTGTGCTTGCTTGCGGTATTACGGTTGATTATCCGAAAAATTCTTTTGAATTCAGAAAAGAAATAACCGATAACGGGGGAGTGATAATTTCGGAGCTTCTTCCCGATACACCTTGCAATCCCGACTATTTCAGATTCAGAAACCGTATTATATCGGGATTATCCAAAGGTACTGTGGTAATC
>CAVJKI010000308.1:0-2260 GCA_963649995.1 Sodaliphilus sp. | reverse complement strand
ATATATAATTATCACAATTTTCACGGCTCGGTTGTTGAGTGCAAATCAAATGTCGGTGTGTTTTTATCAGACAAAACCGATAATCTGTACATACGGTTCTATACAGTTATGCTGTTTTTTAACGCTCACGAGATTATGCCACACATTGCAATCAACGAGGTTCAGCGGTATTTGTTCACGGCAAATCAGGCGTTCCGATACGGACCAAAGTATGCGTGGGAGTGTAAAAACGGTCACTATACAAAAGTAGTGACAGGCTGGGGACTGAGAAAAGAATTCAGCGAGCCTGTTTTTAATAACTACGGTAGATACGATTTTATTAATTACTCCGCATTAAAAGAAACAGTTTGTGCTCATTCGGCGATGAACGAGAACTTCGGCAGTATATCATATTTGCGGTTCTGGCAGTCGCACAAAAATGTCGAGGCACTCATTAAGTGCGGCTTATATAACAGTGTAAAGTACAACGAAGACATGATCAACTGGGCTGAAACCGAGCCACACAAAATGCTCGGTGTAACAAAAGATGTTATGCGGAAAATTCGTAAAGGTCAGATCGGATACAGAGATTATTTCAGAGCAAGAGAGGCATTTCCTAAGATTACCGATCTTAAACGCCTTATTGATACATTCAATTTCGTTCACTATTCTTTTGGCACACTTGATAGCCTTGAAAAAATGCTCAGCGCCGACAGATACGAAATTATGAAGTATCTTGTAAAGCAGAAGACGCCAATCAATGACTATATGGATTATGTCCGTATAATGCAGAGCTTCAACGCCGATTTCAGCGACAGACAGATATGCTTCCCGAAAAATCTTAATGCAGCTCACGACCGTGCAGAAGCTATGCGGCAGGCACGGGAGCGTGAAGAAAAAGCAAAGAAAAACGCTAAGCTGGCTGAACAGCTGAACACTTTGAAGGTAAAACGAAAAATGCTTGAATTTTCGACCGATGAATACTTTATCCGTCAGCCCGACAGCACGGACGAAATAGTCGCCGAAGGGCAAAAGTTAAGCCATTGTGTGGGTGGTTACGCCGAAAGACACGCAACCGGCAAAACTACGATTATGTTTCTCCGCCGAAAATCTGCACCAAACGAGCCGTACTACACGATAGAGGTATCAAACGACTATAAAATAGTCCAGTGCAGAGGTTATAAAAACAACTGGGTTGTAAACGGCGGGCAGGAAAAACCACAGGAAATAATCAATGTCGAAAAGATGTATCAGCAGTACCTTGACGGCATTGCGGCGAAAAAATCAAAAACAAAATCAAGGAGGAAAACAGCATGATAGTTCCAGGACTTCGCACACCGCCTGCGGATACAGAAAAGGCGGTAACAGACGATTACGTCAAGGCAGTAAACCTTAACTACCACATCAAGGCGGCGGCACAGGTGGCACAACAGAGCCTGTATGAGATGTGTATGGGCTTTAAAGAGATGAGGGACAGCAAGCTATATAAAGAGCTGGGGTATCAGAATTTTGAAGAGTATTGCGAACAGGAAACAGGAATGAAACGTTGCAATGTACATAAATACATTGCCATTGTAGAAAAGCTACCACAAGATTTTGTTTCACCGGTGAAACAAATTGGAGTTAAAAAACTGTATCTGCTTACAACTCTTTCAGATGAAGAACGCACCGAAATTACTCACAACACCGACCTAGAAAGTACATCTTTCCGTGAGCTTGAACAGCAGATACGGCAGATCAGAGCAGAAAAGGACAAGGCGGTAGCCGACAAGTCGGCCGCCGAAGCCGAAGCATCCGCCGCTGCACAGCAGGCAAAGTCGCTTGAAAAAGCCAAGAATGCACTGTCACGGCAGATAGCGGCACTCGAAGCGGAAATAAAAGAGCTCGAAAACCGTCCCATAGAGGTTACGGCCGAGCCGGCAAAGGACGGCGTTATGGACAAGACTGCGTTTGATAACATCTGCAAGACTTATGAACAGCAGCTTGATAAGGTGCAGGAAGACGCATTACAGGACACTATCCGCCTGAATCGTGAGCATACAGAGCAGATGAATAATCTGAAAGCCGAAAACGAAAAGAAACTTGAAGAGCTTCGCAGACAGCTTGAAGCCGCTAAGCGTGAACAGTCGGAGCTTACGGTGACTGTGCCCGACAGCAAGGAAACGTTCAAGGCGTACCTTGCGACAGCTATTGATGCGGCAAAACGGCTCTGCGAGTTTATCGGTAATAATTCCGCAGACAGTAATCACGAATTATTCGTGACAAAGGCAAAGCAGTTTTT
>CAVJKI010000307.1:0-2279 GCA_963649995.1 Sodaliphilus sp. | reverse complement strand
AATAATGACATGGGAAATGTATGGCGACCCGGATTTTAAAAACGTACTTGAATTGATGGGATACAATAGTTTCTTCAGTGTATTTCTCAATATGTTTAATATATTCCGTGACTTGGATATGCTGCTTGAAGCCCAGGGCGCAGACACACTAAGCGGATTATTTATCCGTGATCTTGTAGTCGGCTATCTTGTATCAGGTATTGCAACCTTTGCAATCGGTCTTTCAATGCTCAAAAAGAGCAGATAAGCTACATAAAATTACCCCGTTCATCGGCATGATGAACGGGGTTTTTGTATTATGTTTACTTTATAAGCATATCGGCAAAATATTCACACAGCTGAGGATTTCTTATCAGCACAGGACCGATAAGGTGTGTGCCGTAGAAATTACCGTAATGTACGCCTTCTTTGCTGTCGTCCTTGCCGTTGCCGCTTCCCTGCTTTACATCAAAAAGCGGTGAGGTGACGCCTGTCGTAAGGCTTGCCTTGTTTACAAAGCCTATTATATCGCCGCCGCACAGCGAAGTACCGCAAAGGCTGTCGGTAACGATCCTTTCTTTTCCCTCGGCAGTTTCATAAGGGAAGAATGAAAGTCCGTCATGCTTTACGCCGTCACAGTCAGTAACGCTCTGTCCGAACATTTCAAACGAATTGCCCGTTGCAAGAATGATTGTGCCGTTATCAAGGGCAGATTTTATATTATCCTTGTAGCTTTGCAGATAATTAAGCGCTACTTTCTGATTTCTCTCGGTAGCAGAGCCGATGAACACAAAATCCGCACCCGAAATATTGATCGTATCGTCTATCGACTGATATTCAACCTCTACAGTCTGCCCCTTATTTTCAAGCGCTCTTTTTAAAGCGCACATATTGCCGTAATCTCCGTAAAGATTGCACAGATCCGCAAATAAATGAATTATTCTCATACGTCCTCCTCCGCAGGTGTAAGTTCTACCTTAGACAAGAACTTTTCCTTATCGGAAAAGCAAGTTACTGTATACAGCTTGCCGAGCGGTTTTGCCGCAATTTCATCAAGTGCCGCAGAAATATCCTCGTTTACCGTGACCTTGTTCATGTCAACATCTGTGTAGGAAAGCCTTGTTTCAAGGTCTTTAGCGTGTCTGCCGAGCAGATACAGGTGCTGTATGCAGTCGGCTTTCAGCACACCGTAATCTATATCCCACAGCCAGCTTGTTTCGCCTGTTGAATAACGTCTGCTGACGGAATCGATTATTATAATTACCGAGCAGGGCTGATTTTTTCTTATTATATAGTCATATACACGGTCGCTTGCAACGGAGTTTTCATGCTTTGCAATAAGGAATGTTCCCTTGTTCACACCGAGCTTGTACTGTAAAATACGTCCGTTCTTGAGGAAGTAATGCGAAAGCTCGTCCGCTATCATATCGCCGTCAATTCCGACGATTGAGCAAGCGGCAAAGCAGGCAAGAATATTGTATACATTATAAACGCTCTTGAACAGAAGCTTTATTTTGTACTTGTCGTTTATCGTCACGATACCGCTGTCATAATCGACATTGGTAACAGTATACTGCGTGTCCTGCTTTTTATGTCCGCAGTTGTCGCAGTGGTAGCTTCCTATATGTGCATAGTGATAATAGTCATAGCTCATTCTGTGCTTGCACTCAGGGCAGAACGCACCGTCATTGTATACGCCTGTAGCGTGGTCGGTGCTGAAATCCTGCTTATCCATGCCAAACCATACAACATTATCCCTGTCCTTGCCGTATCTTGAAACGAGCGGATCATCGGCATTGAGAATAAGCTGTGATTCGGGACGTATGCTGTCCTTTACCGATTCGTAAACCCATTCGGGGTGTCCGTTTCTTGTAAGCTGGTCACGGTAGAGGTTTGTTATTATATAGTGGGTTGGCGCAAAGAATTTAAATGAATACTTTGCGTACCTCTCGTCTGATTCCAGTAAAAGAACATCGCCCTTTACCTTGCCGCCGAATGTACATTCTGATAATATTATCGCAGTTACACCTGCTATCTGGTTTGAGCCTTCTTTATTCCATATAACCTTTTTGCCCGATTTACGCATTACCTGTGCTATCATCTCAACGGTCGAGGTCTTGCCGTTACTTCCCGTAACGGCTATTACCTGTTCAGGGAGCTTTACCCTCGATAGTACATCGGGACAGATTTTAAGTGCTATATCACCCGGCAGACTGCTGCCCCTGCCGATAAGCTTAAGCAAGCATTTCGACACTTTACAAGCAAGTATCGCTAAGAACATTCTCATACTCTCTATCTCC
>CAVJKI010000306.1:0-2287 GCA_963649995.1 Sodaliphilus sp. | reverse complement strand
GAAATCAGTTTGTTTCTTAAAATTTAATTTTCTACCTTTGGTAGTCTTTTTTGTACTGTCTGCACAATTTGGGGCAGTTCATTTTTATATTGTCTTATGCTTTCAGTTCAAATGACTTACAGTCTGTGCAAGCCTTCTGTGTGGGGTCTGCCTCGTGTGTGCCGATCTGGATATGATCGAGTGAGCAGTAGTCTGCACAACAGCAGTGGTGCTTACAGTTTGTTATTGAACATGCGATGCACTTATTAGCGTGTTCTGTTCCCATGGTTGTACTTCCTTTCAGAATTTGAATATGTGTAAAGTTGTCTTTACGCATATTATTATAACCTGAAATCCGTGAAATACAACGCAGACCTTATTCCATTATTATGTTTAAAATATCGGAAAATTCAGGTGCGATGTAATCAGCTTTATATTCTTCAAACTCTTTTCTTGAGCCGAATCCGCAGAGTACGCCGATTGATTTTATACCGCATTGCTTAGCACCGATTATGTCAAATTTTCTGTCGCCGACCATTATTGCAGATGAGCGATTCTCAATATGCTGACTGTCAAGAACGTAATTTATAATGCTTGCCTTGTCTTCAAACGAGAAGTCCAGCGACGCACCGCAAGTGAATGTGAAATATTTTGCTAAATCGAAATGTTCAAGCACAACATTGGCGAGCTTAAGCGGTTTTGAAGTAGCAAGATATATCTTTTTGCCGTTGTCATAAAGTGCTTTCAGCGTTTTGGGAACGCCTGCTATGACCTTGTTTTCGTATACGCCTACTGTGTTATAACGTTCACGGTATTTCAGCACCGCTTCCTTTGCCTTTTCTTCGGGAAAGCCGTAGAATATATGGAAAGATTCCCAAAGCGGAGGACCGATAAATCTTTTCAGATTGTCCTCGTTATTTTCTTCTATGCCGTAATACTTAAGCGCATACTGCACGCATTTGGCTATACCCTCATAGGAATCGGTCAGAGTGCCGTCGAGGTCGAATAATATATGCTCAAATGCCATTTTTTCTGTCCTGCTCTATAAGTATTTTAACTGCGTTTACAGCCGTTCTGATCGCTCTGTCGCTGTCCATGCAGACAGTATCGGGCAGTCCTGCGTTACTTCTTTCGACGTTCCAAAGGGCTGTGAATACTGCGCCTGCCCTTTTCCTTCTTGAAAGAGCAACAGAGAATATTGCCGCAGATTCCATTTCAGAGGTAAGACAACCGCACTTTACATAAGCCGCCCAGTTACCCGACAGCTTATCTCCTACGGGCATTTGTTCAGGCTCGATCTCACCGTAAAAGCTGTCCTTGCAGTGAACTACGCCGACATGGCAACGCTTGCCGTCAACATTTTCGGATAAAGCATCGCCTGCGGCTTTAAGCGCTGTGGTCACGGTAAAATCGGCTACTGCGGGGTAGTTTTCGGGGATATGCTCATGTGATGTTCCCTCACTGCGTATTGCTGCTTGTGCAACAACTATATCGCCGCCGCAAACGCTTAAATCCATTCCGCCGCTTGTGCCTATTCTTATAAATGTATCCGTGCCTGAGCGGATAAGCTCCTCAACGGCGATTGCCGCCGAAGGACCGCCGATACCCGTTGAAACAACGCTGACCTTTTCGCCGAGGAGATAGCCTGTATAGGTCGTATACTCACGGTTGGAGGCTACTAATTCTGCGCTGTCGAGATATTTTGCGATAAGCGGAACTCTGCCCGGATCTCCGGGGAGAATAGCATATCTTCCGACATCGCCTTTTTTGATTTTAAGATGGAACTGTTCGTTTTCAGTAAGAAGTGCCATATTATCACCCTTTCGTAAAACGTTTATTTTTTAGCTTTTGCCTGCTTTTTTACGGCTTTTCTTGAAACCGTCATATCGGCAGGCTCGGTTGTACCGCCGAGAACAGACGGAGCGGCTTTATTCTTTTCTTTTTCACGCTTTTCGATATTTCCGTGAATTTTATCCCAATTGCCGAATATTGCAAGAAGTATTCCGAGTACCGTTATTATCAGCAGAGGCATATACAGGTAGCCCGGACCGCCGGGGAGCATCTCATGCAGGATAAGTACGCATATCATTCCGACAAAGGTAAGTCCTCCGCAGATGAAATACTTTTTTAACATCGCAAAAAACACGGGCGCTATGTAGCATATCACGGTAAATATCATCCAGAATATCAGTATACCCATTATACTGCTGACATCTGCCGTTTCCGTAGTCATAAGCGAAATAAGTCCCAGAATATTCAGCACAATAGCGATAACGCCGGTGGAGATCATCATTAATACTTTTAATAT
>CAVJKI010000305.1:0-2292 GCA_963649995.1 Sodaliphilus sp. | reverse complement strand
ATCTTGCAAAGCATATAGCAGGCGACAACGCCGAGATAAAAATACTTCTCCCACCGGGAAGCGAAGCACACACCTACGAGCCAACCGCAAAGGAGATAATCGCAATACAGAACTGCGACATCTTCCTTTATATCGGCGGCGAAAATGAGCAATGGGCGGATAAAATCATAAATTCTGCCGATACAAGCAAGGTCAAGGTAGTCAAGCTAATTGACTTTGTTCCCACCCTTTCCGAAGAAGACGAACACGAAGATGAGCATAATCACGCCGAGCATGAACACGACCATGAGCATGAAACCGACGAGCATATATGGACATCTCCGAAAAACGCTCAGCTTATGCTTTCGGCGATATACAATGCCGTGTGTGAGGTCGATCCGTCAAATAAGCAGACCTACACCGAAAATAAGGACGCTTACGATAAACAGTTGACCGACCTTGACAATGATTACAGGAATACAATTGACAATGCAAAAAACAAAACGATAGTTTTAGCCGACAAGTTCCCTTTCAGGTATCTTGCACACGAATACGGACTTGAATGTTACTCGGCATTCAGCTCCTGCTCCGACGAGTCAGAGCCTGCCGTGTCAACCATGATAAAGCTGACTGATATTATCAGGGAAAATCATATCCCGGTAGTTTACTATCTTGAGTTCAGCAGTACAAAAATAGCCGATACCCTTTGCGACGAAACAGGAGCGACAAAGCTTATGCTTCACTCCTGCCACAACGTTTCAAAGCAGGATATAGAAAACAACGTAAGCTACATTGACCTTATGAAACAAAATCTCGAAAATCTGAAAGTTGCCCTTAACGGCTGACAGGAGTTGATATAATGTCATATTTAATAGAATGTAAAAATCTTACCGCAGGATATGAGGGAATGCCTGTGGTAAAGGACCTCAGCTTCAACGTTTCCTCAGGCGATTATCTCTGTATTGTCGGTGAGAACGGAAGCGGTAAATCCACCCTTATGAAAACACTTCTCGGACTGCGTTCCCCTTTATCGGGCGAAATAATCTTCGGTGACGGATTGAAGCAGACCGAGATAGGCTATCTTCCCCAGCAGACCGCCGCACAGAAAGACTTCCCTGCTACAGTCCGTGAAGTAGTGCTTTCAGGCTGTCTTGGCAGAAAAGGTCTTTCCCCATTTTATTCAAAAGCCGACAAAAAGCTGTGCGACGACAATATCAAGCTTCTCGGAATAACGTCTATTGCCCACCGAAGCTACAGAAATCTGTCGGGCGGTCAGCAGCAGCGTGTTCTGCTTGCCCGTGCGCTTTGTGCAACAAGAAAGCTGTTGCTTCTTGACGAGCCTGTTTCGGGACTTGACCCGATGGTAACTGCCGAAATGTACGAGATAATAAGCAAGCTCAACCACGAGCAGGGTGTAACGATAATAATGATTTCCCACGATTTGCAGGGTGCGCTCAGATACGGCACAAAGATACTTCACATGGAAAGCGGCGCATATTTCTTCGGCACTACCGCCCAGTACCGCAGTACCGATATATTCCATGCAATGAGTACCTGCGACTGCCATTGCACCTGCGACCACCACACAGGCTCAAAGGAGGTGCGTTAAAATGCTTGAGATTTTTCAATACGGATTTCTTCTGCGTGCGCTGGTAGTCGGACTTCTTGTTTCGCTCTGTGCCTCGCTTCTCGGTGTAAGCCTTGTATTAAAGCGCTTTTCCATGATAGGCGACGGATTATCCCATGTCGGCTTCGGTGCGCTTGCAATTGCTTCTGCGCTTAATTTAGCGCCTTTACAGGTATCTATCCCCGTAGTTATAGTCGCCGCATTTATTCTGCTGAGAATAAGCTCAAACGGTAAAATCAAGGGCGATGCCGCTATTGCTCTCCTTTCGAGCAGTGCGCTTGCGATAGGTGCGATAGTCGTATCTCAGACCAACAGTGTGACCGATATGAACAGCTATATGTTTGGCAGTATTATGGCTATAAGCAATGATGACCTTGCGCTCAGCATAATCTGCTCGGTTATCGTCCTTGTAATGTTTGTTTTATTCTACAACAAGATTTTCGCCGTAACCTTTGACGAAAATTTCTCCAAAGCAACAGGCGTTAAATCAGGTGTATACAACACGGTAATAGCGCTCCTCACAGCTCTTACCATTGTTGTAGGCATGAGAATCATGGGTGCGCTTCTGATTTCCAGTCTGATAATTTTCCCTGCACTCACCTCAATGCGTGTATTCAGAAGCTTCCGCGGTGTCACGATCTGCTCTGCTATCGTTTCTTGTGTAAGCTACATTATCGGTATAGCAA
>CAVJKI010000304.1:0-2303 GCA_963649995.1 Sodaliphilus sp. | reverse complement strand
CAAGAATACAGTGGGATTGCTCTGTACCTCTGCCGACTCTGCCTCTGAGCTGGTGAAGCTGTGACAGACCGAACTGCTCGGCGTTTTCGATAATCATTACAACGGCATTCGGAACATCGACACCGACTTCTATCACCGATGTTGCAACAAGAACTTTTAGCTTGTTGTCCTTAAAATCCTGCATTACGGCATCTTTGTCCTCTTGCTTCATCTTACCGTGAAGAAGTCCTGTCGGAACATTCGCAAGGCAGGTATCTTGCAGAGAGTTGATATAATCAGTTGCCGCCGCCTTTTCGGATACCCCTTCTTCAATAAGAGGGCAGACAATGTATGCCTGAAAGCCGTTGTTAACGTATTTCAGAATGAATTTATACAGTCTTTCACGGTAGCTTGTATTTACTGCGTATGTCCTTACAGGCAGTCTGCCTTTAGGCATTTCATCAAGAATTGATATATCAAGATCGCCGTAGATTATCATGCCGAGTGTGCGTGGGATAGGAGTTGCGGACATTACAAGGACATGAGGCTCGTTGCCCTTTGAGCCGAGCGCCGCACGCTGTTCGACGCCGAAACGGTGCTGTTCGTCGGTTATAACAAGTCCGAGAGAGCTGAACCTTGTGCTTTTCTGTATAAGAGCCTGTGTGCCGACAGCAACATCGATCTGACCGTCTGCGATAAGCTGTCGTATTTGCTTTTTCTGTGCGGGCGTCTGTGAGCCTGTGAGCAGGGCAATATTGACACCGAGCGGCGCTAAGAATTTATAAAGTGTGTCATAATGCTGTTTTGCGAGAATTTCGGTGGGAGCCATGAGGGTGGACTGATAGCCGCTAAGATATGCAAAATACATTGCTCCTGCTGCCACGGCGGTTTTACCTGAGCCGACATCACCCTGTAAAAGTCTGTTCATAGGAACGGATTTTTGCATATCGGTGCAACAGTCGGATATAGCACGTTTCTGCGCTCCTGTCAGCTCAAACGGCAGAGAATAATAATAAGGCTCTACGCTTTTATCCTGCATTGTTGCGCCTGAAAGCCGTTTGTTGCGGTTTTTCATGGATTTGAGTCCGAGCTGTAATAGGAACAGTTCTTCAAATGTAAGGCGGTATTTTGCCTTGTCGTACTTCTCTTTATTTTCCGGGAAATGAATCCAGCGCAGAGCGGTATCATAAGCGACCAGATCATATTTTCCTCTCAGCTTATCTGAAAGATAATCCTCATAGGTAAAGTCGCTGAGGACATTTTTTATACAGTTTGACATTATGCCTTGAGAAATGCCTGTTGTAAGGCTGTATCTGGGCATGAGCTTGTTCGGCTCGGAAGAATCAATAAAAATAGGCGAGTTCATTTCCTTTCTGAGAAAATTTCCCGCCGCTTTGCCGTAAAAGCAATATTCGTTGTCGAGCTTCAGTCTTGTGAAAGAATAGTCGCTGTTGAAGAATGTTATCAGCATATCGCCTGTGCCGTCGCTGACTATCGCCTTGAATATATTGATTCTGCCGTAGTATGGCGGAAATTTCTTTGTAACGACTGCTTTTACAACGTGATTTTCTCCGTCGTTTAAAATATCGGAGATAGCAGTCGTTTTATTGAAATCAATATATCCTCTCGGATAATGCTCGGCAAGCTGTAACGCCGTATAAATACCGAGCTTTCCGAGCAGCTTTGCTCGTTTTTCTCCGACCCCCTTGATATAGCAGACAGGGGAGTCGGGGTTCTTTTTTATTTCATTCATAAATTATTCTACTGAAATTAGGTAGTAATATACGGGCTGACCGCCGTTTACAAGGACAATTTCAATATCGTCGCTTATCTTTGCTCTGAGTGCTTCAAAAGCCGCCTGAGCCGTTTCATCGGTCACGTCGCTTCCGTAAATTACAGTGATGTAGGACGAGCCTGAACGGATAAGCTTCTTTGTGATCTTAATGAGCGCCTTTGTAACGTCCTTTTCAACAAAAGCAAGCTTGCCGTTTTCCATGGCGAGAATCTCGCCCTTCTTTATCTGCTTGCCCTCAAAATCACTGTCACGGACTGCAAAGGTTATCGAGCCGGAGCCTACGTTATCAAGCGCCTTTGTCATATTTGCACCGTTTGTTCTGAAATCGTTGCTTTCATCAAAGGCGAGCATAGCGGTGATACCCTGGGGGATCGTTCTTGTCTGTAAAACTATAACGTTTCTTTCGGTCAGCTTTACAGCCTGTTCAGCCGCCATTATTATGTTCTTGTTGTTGGGGAGAACAAAGATATTTCTTGCAGGGGTTGCGTTGATAGCTTCAAGAATGTCTTCTGTAGAGGGATTCATTGTC
>CAVJKI010000303.1:0-2322 GCA_963649995.1 Sodaliphilus sp. | reverse complement strand
GTTTATAACGAATATGCCGCCGACCAGCATCTGGACTGCCCAAAGAGCTTGCGCAATTGTTTCTATGTAAGGCTGAAATGTAAGCCATACCATAGCTGCCTGCTGGTTATGCTCACAGTAGTCCTTGTTGTACTTGTCGAAATCTTCTTTTTCGTATTCTTCACGGGCAAAAGCTTTTACAACACGGTTAGCGGCGATGTTCTCCTGAGCCTTCGTGTTAAGACGTGACAGCTTTTCACGCAGTACCACATATTTCGGTCCTACCCGCTTGGCAAACATACGGGTTACAATAAAGAGAATCGGCGTCAGTGCGAGTATGCACAGCGTCATCAGCCAGTCAATCGTGAAGAAGTAAATAACAGTGAATATAAACAGCGCACTGCTTTCAACCATCATCATAATTATCCATGCGATAGAATGACGTATCATATCAAGGTCGCCCGTAAGTCTTGTTACAAGGTCACCCTTTGTATGCGTGTCAAAGAAGTGCATATCCTGATTCTGGATACGTTCAAAAAGCTCGTTGCGCACCCTTTGAAGAACACCCTGTGATACAACCTCATACAGCATTTTTGCAAGAAATTGCAGACAGGTACGCACAAATACGAATAAAATCATCGCAACGCACAGCAGAATAAACAGGTCACGCTGATTTTCAATATTGCTGAGCGCATCGGGAGAAGATATAAATATATCGATTATCCGCTCGACTATCATCGGTTCTATGAGGAAGAACGACTGTACCACTACAGACAGACACAGTGCAACGGCATAAACCGCACGGTAGCCTTTCATCTTTCCGAGCATCCATTTAAACTGGAACATTTCATCACACCTTTCAAATTGACTCTTATCGCCGTAATGTTTACTTAACGGCAGGTCAAATTCGGTAATCGTTTTCATATGCCTATGCAAAGCTGTGAAGCAAACGCTCCGCACAGGCTCTCTTTCTTTTAGTAAAGCCGATATTACACGGAAAATCGGTTTTTCTGTGGGGATTATAGCACAACGGATATAGGCTGTCAAGGGGGTTTTAAAAAATAATTGAAATATTTTTTCGAGGTGATAATTTAAGCAAATTTCAGAAAGAAGTTAAGCAATTTTAAGCAATTATAAAAAACAGTTTTTGTAAAGAATTTTATTTTTCATATTGCCATAATCGTTTTTATATGGTAAAATTATGTACCGCAAATACACATAGCTCACCCGAAATCACGCAATTCGTTTCAGAAAGGAATACTTATGAAAAGAAATCCGTTTTTAATTACCGCAATAACCACAGCAATTATTTCATCTTTATTATTGACCTCGTGCCAATCCGACAGAACAACAAGCACCGATAATTCCGACTTAAACACACAGAACAGCTTGTCAAACGAAGGCGGAAGCAGTGATGCTTCAACAGACAAAGTCTCTTTACGCACAGTAGCCGAAATTCCTACAGGCGAGCTTTCGGACAACGACAAATTCCTCAGAGGAATGTGGGTTGACGAGAACGGCTTTGTTGCAAGCTTTACAGAGAGCGGTAGGGAATCTATATTCGATGAAAAAGATATTCTTGAAATTATCGAAAAGTTTTCCGAAGATTCTTCCGATGAAGCTTTTAAAAAAATCAGCATTACAGCAAAAGATGCCGACACTATAGAAATTATCTGTGACGGTACAAGCCATACCGCATATCATGCCTACAGCGCAAAAGGCAGGGAGTTGACCGAAAAATTTGAAAGCTCCGTCCTCGGAGAATGGGCAATATGCGATAACGGTTATGTGCAGAAAATCGACATAAAGAAATTCAACCTGCTGACAGCTTTTAAAAGCGGACTCACTGATGATATATACACAGCAGGACTTGACGGTGTAAAGCTGCGTATGACACTGCTCAGCGATACCGACAGTTTTGTAAGACTGGACGGCGAAAAGCTGAAATTATACTCCGTATACGGCAATTTTGTTTCATCGATCGGGCTTGTCAGAACAGGCAGTGATGAGTACTACAGGCTGACCGATGCAAGCGAAAAGCTTGACGGCACTTGGGTATATCCCTATGATACCAAAACAACACTTGCGTTTTCCGATAACGGTACTAAGCTTACGGTGACAGGCGACGCATACGGCATAATATTCGGAGATAAATACAGCGATATTTCGGGAAAAGCATACGATATTTCCGCAAAGTATGAAAACGGCTCGATCGTTGTTACAGCGGACGGAAAGACTTTATTTTATATAGACCGTTATGATAAAAGCCTTGTGGTTTTCATCAAAAATGACGGCTCATATCCTCAGATCGAATTTTACCCTCAGGACAGTGACACGATCATC
>CAVJKI010000302.1:0-2336 GCA_963649995.1 Sodaliphilus sp. | reverse complement strand
GTTGACCTTTGCAGAAAATACAAAACAGATATAGCTCTTCTTGATATAAGAATGCCTGTTATGGACGGAATAGATGCGGCGAAAATCATGCTTGAAGAAAATCTCTGCAAGCCGCTTTTGCTGACTACTTTTGATGAACAAGAGCTTATCCAGCGAGCCTTAAAGGTCGGTGTCAGCGGATATATTCTGAAAAATACACAGACAGACGGAATTTTCAGCGCTTTGAGAACTGTATATAACGGCGGTACAGTGTTCCAGCAGGATATTCTTACATATATCCGTGACGCCGCAGTAAAATGCTACGGTAAAAGCGCAGTTTTCAGCTTGCTTACAGAAAGAGAGCTTGATATAGTAAAGCTCATTGCGGAAGGTTACTCCAATACCGAAATTGCCGAGAAGCTGTTTTTGTCAAACGGTACGGTTAGAAATTATATCAGCGTTATACTCGAAAAAACAGGACTTGAACACAGAACGCAGATAGCCGTAAGGTATCTAAAAGGCGATGAATAAAAATAAATAAAAATATTCCCGTAAGCCGACTATTGCCGATTTACGGGAATTTTCTTATGTGATCTTATAAAGATATTCTTTGCCTTTCTTTCCGGCATAATCTATCACACCGACATACTGCAATATCTTTATTGCAATTGAAGCGTCACCCGAACGCATACACTTTCTGAATTCTTTAAGCGTAAACATTTCGGGCAAACCGTCGGGAATAAAGCATCGGTAGCTGTCGCTGTCCTCAAGGAAAGTCAGCTGTAGCAGGGAAGTCGGGACGGCCACTTTTCTGTCTGTTTTCCTGCGTTTCATATCCTTTGCACAATAGCGCAGATTTTCTACGGCAATATCCGCAATACAGATCGTAAGATTAGGATCGTTAAGATACTGTTTGATACGGTAAAGCTCTATAAAAAAGTCTGTCATGTCATTTGCCGTTACCGTTCTTCCGCTTTTCAGAAGCTCACCCGTTGATTTATCGATATAATTCAGGCGGCTCTTTTTATGAAAAGGGTAGACAATTGTAACGTGTGACGCTTTGAGAAACGTATTGAGCTTCGGCACAAGATATTTAAAATTAGCCGTTTGTATCTCGTAAATTCCGTTTTCAGTGACCAGATCTGCAAAGTAACCGCCGATTTTTACTTCCTTATCAAAAAGCGAAGAAGCAAAGTAGCTCTTTAACGTTGCGTGTATCTGCTTTTCATTTAGTATACCTACTCCGTCCCCGCTGTCAGCGGTAGCTGTACAGGCGCTGAAACGAGCATTGTCGGGGGCGACGTGCAGAGGCTGTTTATTATATTGCCATAAAATATCGCTGTCGTTCTGAATGAATACAGGCACGCCGCTTTGTTCGTTTGAACGTATAATACCGTTCGCAAGCTTTTTGAGCTGTTCGGTAGCGTTTGAAACCGCATAGCATCTGTCTGCGACAGAAAACATAGAAATGTCATTTGTGTTGTCCCCGAAAACTATAAGCTCGTTCGCACCGAGCATTTCCTTAAGCTTTTGTGAAGAATTAGCTTTCGATACATCGTCACGGTATATCTCATACCAGTATTCCTCGGTGTCGTATGTGTCAGACTGATAATTTCTGGAAAATCCGTTTTTGTTATAAAAACTTTCGTCAAGTTCTTTGGGAGAAGTGACCGGCTCAATAAGCGTTATGTAGTAAATATCCCCCTCGAAAAGCTCGTCATAATCGTTAGCACAGTACATTCTTTTATCCCCGGATCTGTCTTTCAGATACCGCACCATGCCTTTATTGAGCCGTTCTTTAAGGTAGCTGACACGCTCATAGTTATCTATAACCGAATAGACAAGCACCGATTCTTTATGTTCACAGAAATAGCTTTTTAGGAACGATTTTGCTTCCTCGCTGAAAAAATGCGTTACAAGCCGCTCCCCGGTAACAGGGTCAATTATGAAAGCACCGTTATGCGTGATAACAGGCAGTTTGAAGTTTATCATATTTACTTTAGGCTCGGCTGAGTGAACAGAGCGTGCCGTTGCATAGCTAACCGCAACACCGTTATCAATAAGTCTGTTCATCATCGATTCGGTAAGCTTCCCGATTTCGGCTTTATGGTCAAGTAATGTGCCGTCAAGGTCGGTAAGATACAGTTTCATTTCATCTCTCCAATTACAATTTATATATCTATAATAACAGAAAAACTTACACAATTCAAGCCGTTTGTGTATATTGCACAAATAACTATTTTAAAAGTCGGGAATAATTCACTTTCTTTTTTTGATAAAAAATTATCAAACCACTTGATAATGCGAGAAAAATTTTGTATAATAGAGTAGTAGAAATTTAGCGGACGCATTGCGCC
>CAVJKI010000301.1:0-2359 GCA_963649995.1 Sodaliphilus sp. | reverse complement strand
ATTTTATCCTTTATACAGTGATAAAATCGACGATACATATCTTGATAAAGAACAATTGACCAGCTTTATCGTTCATGCTGATAATGTTACTTCTACAGACGGAGAAAAAGACAAAAAGCCTGTCAAAGCTGAAGAAAATCAACCGACAACTGAAAGTACAAACGAAAAGGTGCGTACTCAAAAAGTCAAGGCGGCAGACGCACCTCGTTTTAAAATTACGAGCGTTACCGATAAGGATAAAGAGATTGATTATTTGAAGGTAACACCTGATAATGTTCTGAAAAAACGCAAAAGGGCGGTAAAGACTGCAAGTTTACAAAAGCCGACAGACGAAAAGAATACTGTTATTCCTGAAAGCAACAAAGAGGAAATGACAGTTGCAAACGCTCCTGAAAAGCAAAGCAACAGCGCTTTGACTGATGAAGAATTTCCTACGAAAGCGGCTGAAATACTAAACGTTATCGCAAAAAGCAATGGAGTGACATTGGATTCTCTGATGTCATCAAGCGATTTATCCTTTGGTGAACTCAGCGAAATACTTGCGGATCTTGAAATAAACGGAACTGTGTCATGCGGGGCAGGCGGAATATATAAAATAGTAAAGGCGGATTGAATGGATCGTTGTCAGCTTGATAAATACATATCGGGAACATACGGAATAACCGCTGAAAAGCTGTTTGAGAAATATCTGGGTTTTCAGGTTTACCGCCGCACAGATACGAAGAAATGGTTTGCTGTTATTATGGGTATTCCGAAAGACAAACTGGGAATTGCAAATCAATCGGCAAATGCGATGATTGATATAGTAAATTTCAAATGCGACCCTATTCTGGTCGGCTCTCTCAGACTGGAGCAAGGCTTCTTTCCTGCATATAATATGAATAAGGAAAACTGGATAACAGCGGCGCTTGACGGCAGTGCGCCCGATGATACGATAAAAATGCTTCTTGAAATGAGCTATCACCTTACTAAGAATAAAACAAAAAAGAAGAATAAATAATAAATGACCTACCGTGTATGTGAGCGATTTACATTCATGGGAGGTCGTTGCTTTATGGCGTTACGTTTGTAACATTTGTTAAGAATCCGATGCAAAAACAGAGATTCGGAAATTTTTCAGCAAAAGCATAGGTTGAGTGTTCAACTTATTCATTGTCGAATTTCAGGTTCCATTGCCGGCGACTTTCGTCCATTATTTTCAGTACAGCTTTTGTCTGACACAGCGGATTGAATGTACTTTGTTTTTTACCGTTAATGAGGCAGTATTCAACTTCCTGTACTTCGTATTCATAGCCGTTACAGCCATGTGTGATTAAAGGCTGTTCTGTCAGGTTTCCCAATTCATCGTATAGCTTTATGTCGGTAGTGCAAAAGAACCAGTTGCCGAAGGTTATTCTGCCTTTTTCACCGATTATACAGGCGGAATTTTCTTTCATAAAATCAAATCCGATCTGCGAGTCTGCAAACGAGCCGTTTTCATAACGCAGGAGCAAGGAAGCGTCATAATCAACATTGCTTTTTCCTATATAGGCGCTTGTTATGATTTCCTTTGGCTCGTATCCGAGAAAATCACAGGCGAAGGTCAGCGGATATACGCCTAAATCCAACAGAGAACCGCCGCCAAGCAAATTTGCATATAATCTGTCATCGGGGTCAAACGGACAGAACGAAGACAGATCGGCACGAACAAGCTTGACGCTTCCTATTTTACCTGAATCGACCCACTTTTTTGCTTGTCTGAAAGCAGGAATAAATTTCATCCACATCGCTTCCATGAAAAATACATTGTTTTTTTCAGCCAGTGTAATCAGTTCGTCCAGCTGTTTACAATTAAGTGTTATTGTTTTTTCGCAAAGTACATTCTTTCCCTTTTCAATGCACATCTTTGCATTTTCAAAGTGCTGAGCCATAGGTGTTGCTATGTATATTATATCAACATCTTTATCATCTGCAAGCTGTTCGTAATTTCCGTAATATTTTTCGGCACGGAATTTTTCCGCAAAGGCTTTGGCCTTATCCGTGCTTCTTGATGCTACGGCGTAAAGCTCGGAATTTTCACTGTAATTTATCGCTTCGGCGAGCTTTGCGGCAATCTTACCCGTGGCTATGATGCCCCATCTTATTTTTTTCATACTGCTCCTTTTAACGCAATTACTGCCGTACAGCTTGCACTGCACGGCAGTAGATTCACTTATTTAATTGAAATTATGATCAAGCCTCTGAGGGTTCAAGAACGGCGTAATTTCCGTCGTCACGCTTGTAAACAACATTTATATCGCCTGTCTGTGCATTTTTGAACATGAAGAATGCGTGTTCAAGCATATTCATTTGCAAAATCGCTTCTTCTTCAGTCATAGGA
>CAVJKI010000300.1:0-2364 GCA_963649995.1 Sodaliphilus sp. | reverse complement strand
TGGCTGATGTTGCCCGTAAGCTTAAGGTATCGGATAATACCATCTACCGTATGTACAGTATGACAAAGCCCGTTACCGCAGTCGCAGCAATGATACTCTACGACAGAGGTCTTATCGACCTGTCCGACAGCGTATGCTGGTTTCTTGAGGGCTTTAAGGATCAGAAGGTTGAAACAAAAGACGGCATCGTTCCTGCAAACCGAGAAGTGAAGATAATCGACCTGCTTACCATGACCGCAGGACTTATGTACCCTGACAGAAACGTAAATGCCTCAGGCGATAAGATGGCGGATCTGTTCGATAAATACTACGAAAGAGCATTTTCCGGGAGCGGTACATATTCAACCGTTGAGATGTGCAACGAAATGGGCAAAATACCGCTGTTCGCACAGCCCGGCACTTGCTGGAATTACAGCGTATGTGCAGACGTTCTCGGTGCGATAGTTGAAGTTGTCAGCGGAAAGCGCTTCGGCGATTTTCTTAAAGACGAGATTTTCACACCTCTCGGCATGACCGATACCGATTTCTATGTACCGCAGGAAAAGCGTGACCGCTTTGCGGAAATATATATCAGAGGCGAGGACGGAAAGTTAGCTCCATGCGACTGGCAGCACTTAGGTCTTGTCTATAAGTACACAAAGCGTCCCGAATTTGAAATAGGCGGCGCAGGACTTGTTTCCACCGCAAACGACTATGAAAAATTTGCTCAGATGCTTTTAAACGGCGGTAAATACGGAGATACCCGTATAATCAGCCGTAAGGCGGTTGACCTTATATCACACAATATAATCACCGCCGAGCAGGTAAAGACCTTCAACTGGGATTCTTGTATCGGCTACGGCTACGGCGGACTTATGAGAACGCTTACAAACCCCGAAATAACCACTGTCGGCAGTATCGGTGAATACGGCTGGGACGGCTGGACAGGTAACTACTTCTGCAACGACCCCGAAAATAACCTCACATTCATGTACTTTATACAGGTCTGCGGCGGTAACGGAATACGTCCGCTGAGAACATTAAAGCAAGTCATGTACTCAGCACTTGACGACTGAATAATTTAACAGAATATAACACTGCCCCGTGAGTAATCCTCACGGGGCAGTTTCATATTCAGCCTCACGACCGCTTTACAGCTTGTCAAAATACTTCTGCACAGGGCTGTACTGCACGATATAATCAATATAATCCGCCGTAGCAGAATAGAAGTCCGCCTCGAATCTTGCTATTCCTGCTCCGCCCGATGCAAAATTCTCGTCCGAAACATAGTTCTTCGAGTTATCCAGTATATAGCAATCCGTATTTTCCGCAAATCTCTCCTCGCACAGCTTAAGAAGCGCCTTTGCATTTTCAAATTTCTTCTTGTCGGTGACAAGCGACTTTACTTTGCCGTCATAATCTCTCACCTTGTCGTTAAGAGATACCTTGCACAGAATTATATTACTGCCGTATTTCTGCTTCACAAACTGCGACAGCTTATCGCAGGCTGCAAGAATGCGTTCCTTATCCTTTTGAGCGTCAAGCGTAAACGGTTTTCCGGCTTTTCCGAGAATTATACCGAGGTCGGAATTTGCATACTGCTTGTCAACCGTAAATCCCTCACCGTTATGTTTTGCGTTATCCGCAATAACGTCCGCCATGTCAATTGCTATCCAGCGTGACTGGCTGACAGTGAGCCTTTGCACCGATGTTCTCATAAGCTGTGACAAAGCCTTTGCACCCGATTTGTCGGCAGTAGCAAAACGCTTTTCCTCAACGGAATGCGGCTTGTCGAACGCCCACACAAACGACTCTCCGCTTATCGCTATATTAGTTCTCACTGCGGTTGTCTTAGCAAGTGCCCTTTTGATAACACCCGTACCCCACATATCTATCAGCGTGAAGTTGTGTATTCTCTCGTATTCCTCTATCTTCTGCGGTACAGCCTTAGGATCACCGCCATTCCACAGCTCATAAGCTACCCTTGTCATAAAACGCAGATTTTGATCGTTTACATCAACATCTTTTCCGAGCGCACCGCCGAGTGTAGCCCTTACAAAGTTTGCTATCGGACGTTTTATTCTGTACTGCCTGTCAAGAAGCCTTATAAGCTCGCCGTGCGTTACATTCTGCAATGTGTTGCTTTCCAGTGCCGCAATGACCTTTACGGCATTTTTCATCTCGATATTATCGCCGAAATCGTAATATCTGTATATATCGGTTATGCTTGAATAGTGCTGTTCAATTATATCCTTAAGCTCTGCCCTGTTCTCCGCAATAAATTCCCTCGATGTATGGAACATAAGTGCGTCCGCAGGCTCTTTTCTGTCAAGCAGAACAGTGAGTATTCCCCTTGCACATGCATTGTCATAGTAGCAAAGAAGC
>CAVJKI010000299.1:0-2367 GCA_963649995.1 Sodaliphilus sp. | reverse complement strand
TGTCTTTGTACTTTGGCATTTTTTTACCTCCATAATGATATCTTTATTCTATACCTTTTCGGAGGTTTACACAAGATATTAAGAAGTCTCGTTTGCGCGGGGCTGTATATGTAAAAAATCAAAGGAGTTATGAATATAGGGGATCAGGCGGGCTGATTTGCAGTGTCGGAGATTATCTCGCCGTCGGAAAGCTCGATTATCCTTTTGCACTTTTCGGCAACAGAGCGGTCATGGGTGACGATCACCACGGTCTTTCCGCTCTTATTAAGATTTGTCAGCACGTTCATTATATCATTTGCGGTTGCTTTATCAAGCGCCGCAGTAGGTTCATCGGCGAGTATTATGTTAGGGCGGTTGACAATAGCCCTTGCGAGTGCGACACGCTGTTTCTGACCGCCCGAAAGCTCTTTTACAGGCTTTTTCAGCAGATCGGATACCAGCATATTTTCAGCCGCCTTGACAATAAGCTTTTTCATCATACCGTACTTTACGGCAGGATTGAAGATAAGCGGATATGATATATTTTCGTACACCGATTTATCGTTGAGTAAGCCGAAGTTTTGCAGAACAAAGCCGATTTCCTCGTTTCTTATTTCGGAAATGGAGGCTGAGGAATATTTTGAAACATCATATTCGCCGAGATAATATTTGCCGGTTGTCTGTGAATCAAGGCAGCCGAGAATATGAAGCATTGTGGATTTTCCTGAGCCTGAAACGCCCATTATAGCCACCATTTCGCCGTCATTGATAGTCAGGTTTACGTTTTTAAGCGCATGAACCTCGGTGTCCATACGATAGTTGTAGTATTTATCTACATTTTCAAGCTTTATCATTGATTTTCGTACCTCCGTATTACATCAAGCATTTTGCTTTTAAGCAGTGTGATATTTCCGATAATGCTTATCAGGACGGTGAGTATCAGAAGATATAACGCTGTGAACAGTATGCTGTCGGCATTAATAACGTTAAGTCCGAATGCAAGCTTTATGATAAGCAGAATTATAAAGGCGATAAATGCAGAGAACAGCATTATTATCAGTTCGCACACGGTGTTTATTATTGCGATTTTTCCTGTACCTGCACCGCAGGAACGGAAAACGGCGGCGGCTTTTATGCGGCTTTCCGCATTGAGAAACCCGTTTGCAACTATACCCAGAGAGCCGACAATTGCAATTGCGATAAAAGCGGGAAAGAGCTGTAAAAGTTCAAGATAATCTCTGCTGAACGTGTCTTTATTTACACCGTAAAGCGGATTACCGAATAATATATCGCCTTTCTTTTCATCGTTGGCAGATAATGTATTACGAATTCTTGACTCAAACTCTGCATAAAACATATCATCGGTTTTGAACAGTACAACGTTGCAATTATGCTCATGAAAATAATTATTATCGTTTTGGTACTGCTTTTCTGTGTAGTCCTGATCGTGAGGGACGCAATAACCGCTTTTGTCAAGTATGCGATAATCAGTTGCGTAAGAATTATTATCGTGCAGGACGCCGGGAGATAATAGCAAATCCCATAGTTGCCAGCTTTTGTATTTACCGACTATCAACAGTTCTACTTTTCCCTGTGCGGCTCTGGCTTTCACAGTGTCGCCGATTTCTTCATCTGAGCCGGGATATGCGATTACGGGGATTTTTCCGCCGTAATCTTTATTTATATCGGGCTTTTCACCTTCAAGCTCTACATCAAGAAATTCACTTAACTCGGTTGTATAACCGCTGATGCTCAATGCGTCTTCTGCATATTTGTAATATATATACTGATTATCCGGGCTAAGGTCATAAGTGAGTTGCTTTATATCATCGTCGGTTATTCGACATTGCTCACTGAACAAAATAGAACGATTCAAGTCAATTATTTCCATGCGACAATTCACACCTTGTTTTTTCAGCTCATCGGAAATGCGTTGCTCTGACAGAGGCTTCAATGATCCGACCCTGGTTATAATTGCTGTTCTGTCATAGCGGTTTTTTGATATGTAATTTATGCCGCTTATGTAATCACTGCTTATTGCAATCATCAGATTGAATAAAAGCGTTGTGAAAATAAAGCAGAGCGATATCATGATACAGTTGCGTTTTCTTGACAACAGTACAGATCGGATAAGAGATAGTATTTTCATATCAGCCGCCTCTCTTTCTGAGCGGGTTTCTGACTGTACGTCTTAGTCCCGGAAGTGTTGAAACCAGCGTTATAACTGTGAAAATAACGAAAGAAATAAGATAATCGGCTAAACCGGGAATATACTCCAGTCTTAACAGCTTTGTCAACTGCACAAAAATCGGGAGCAGAGCAATGCTTGCTATAAATGCAGTTAAAATGTAGGTCAGGTTTACACACATAAGCAGTGCTACGGCATAC
>CAVJKI010000298.1:0-2373 GCA_963649995.1 Sodaliphilus sp. | reverse complement strand
CCGACTGTTTCAAGATATGCTTTCAGCTTGTCAAGATCGAAATTTTTAACATCTGTCTTGCAGGTCTGAAGCTGTAACAGAAATTCCGTACAGTATCCGAACTTCATCACGCTGTTTTCGTTAAATCCGTTCGTGTTTATCGTTGTTACAGTATTGTCTGACGAATGTGCATTGTCGGGAGCTACAGAAGCGATAAACTGCTTTCCGTTTGCCGCCTTTATAGCGCCGTCGGCTATGTAATAAAGTCCTGCGCCTCCGCTGTCGATAACGCCCGCTTCTTTAAGAACGTCAAGCAGCTCGGGAGTGCGTCTGAGCGACGCATTCATTTCGGATATGTAGTCGTTTGCAAAGCTGTCAAAGGTACTGTCCGATGTTATACGCTTTGCGGCATAATCAGCCGCTTCTCTTGCAACCGTCAGGATCGTACCCTCCGTCGGCTTGTTTACTGCGGCATAAGCGCTTTCAACACCTGATTTCAGCGCATCTGCAAGGTCGGTAAGGTCGGCACATTCTTTTCCCTCAAAGCCCTTAGCTATTCCAGCAAAGAACTGCGAGAGAATTACTCCCGAATTTCCTCTGGCACTCATCAGCATACCGTCCGCAAGCATTTTTGACGCTTTGTCGAGCGTAAGCCCGTCATGAATATCAAGTCTGCTGAGACCGCCGTTTATCGTGCGTGACATATTCTCGCCCGTATCTCCGTCGGGAATAGGGAATACGTTGAGGTCGTTTACTATTCCGACGTTTTCACGGAGATTAGCCGCACCGCCGCTCACCATTTTAATAAATGTCTGCCCGTCTATTGTCTTTGTTTGCATTATATCAGCCCTCGAATGTTACTTCTTTACCGAAGCCGAATACCGCTAATGTGTTCGGACCTACAGAAGCACCGACGATAGGACCGATATATCCGACATATATTTCATCGCAGGGAATCTCTTTTTTAACCATTTCTTTTAACTGCTCGGCTTCCTCCGCACAGTCTGCGTGAGCTATGTAGATACGTTCCTGCTTTGTGTCGCCTACCGCCTCTTTAAGTAACGATACTATCTCGGTGAGAGAAGCGGCACGTCCCTTTACCTTCTTGATAGGCGTGTTGTTGCCGTTAATATCGGAAATGATTATCGGCTTTACACCGAACAGATTTCCGAAGAATGCAGATGAAGCCTTTACACGACCCGCTCTTTTAAGGCAATCCAGACTGTGTACCGTAACGAACATATTTATCTGCTTACGTTCGGCGGTGATCCTGTCTGCCACTTCCTTTGCGCTCATACCCTGCTTTGCGGATTCAGACGCTCTTATTGCAAGTGCGCCCTCTGCCATGCAGGAGTTTTTTGAATCAATGCAGTAGATCTCTGCGTCGGGGTAATCTGCAAGAAGCTTCTTTGCAACTACCTCGCCTGTATTTACCGAGCCTGATAATTTCAGCGAACAGCCTATGTAAACTATATCAAAGCCCTCGGAAAGATAGTGCGAGAACACTCTGTCGAATTCCTCGGCAGGTACCTGATTTGTGAATACACGCTCTCCGCTGCGCATTATATCGTAAAGCTCCTTGGGTGTATAATACTCAAAATCAAGGCTTGCCCATTGCTCCTTATCCTTGTATGTGGTTTGCATACGGGCATAGTCGATGTCGTACTTTTCTCTTAAATCCTTGCCGATGTCAGCGCATGAATCGGTAATAATTTTTACAGGTCTCATAAATTCTTCTCCTTAAATCAAATTTAATGAATCATGAATAATGATAATAGCGGCTGTATCTGCTTTTAGCTCAGATACGGCTGTACAAATCCGTTTGCATTACGGCAACGGCTTGTGCATAGTCCGCTTTCCTTGAACGGGGATACTGCGGTCGGCTTTCAATCTGCTTTTATAGTCAGCACATAGGGCAAATGAAAATAAAAGCAAATATTTATTACTCACCACTTGACTTATACCCCACATGTGTATTATAATATAATCGTGGTATAACTGCAATGGACGTTGTATACAGTTGTTGTGGAATAACACACATAGATTAATTCGGAATGTAGAATAATACACATTAATGTCGAAAAATGTAGAATAAGCTTGTTGCGACATAGAATAAGGTGAAGTATATGGCAGAAGAAAAAAAGCCCGACCGTCGGGTCATAAAGACGAAAAAAGCGATACGCAATGCGTTTGCAAAGCTTATCAGCGAAAAAGACATAAACAAAATAACGATAAAGGATATAGCCGATACAGCGGATATAAACCGAAAAACATTCTACAATTATTACAGCGGGGTATACGAAATAATCGAGGAGATCGAAAAGGAGCTTGTGGTTGATTTTGAGGATCTGCTCAGCGGAATCGACCTTAAGATGACCCTCCGTGACCCGTCTG
>CAVJKI010000297.1:0-2410 GCA_963649995.1 Sodaliphilus sp. | reverse complement strand
TGTCTTTGTACTTTGGCATTTTTTTACCTCCATAATGATATCTTTATTCTATACCTTTTCGGAGGTTTACACAAGATATTAAGAAGTCTCACAAGTGCGCTTGTTCCGATTTTTTATGCTATAAAAAATCAGTCACCCGCTCCACTGTTCCTCCTTTTCGCAAAAAAGTATCGCTCGGCTCGGCTACTCGCTTGTACCGCGCTCGTTACGCCTTACCGACGCTGACAACTTTTTTGCGGTTGCCGCATTATAGACAGGTTTACGAAGACTTTTACTTGTTTGAATTCGGCTCTTTGAAATCGTCAAAACTCTTTAAAAAGTGTCAAAAAGGTGTCAAAGTGGGTGTCAAAAGTGGTGTCAAGTCAGCTTCCTGACTACACATCAAACATAGCAACAAATCCCCCGACAGAGCCGTGTAACTCCGCCGGGGGATAACTGTTTATCAAACCTTCTTTAAATCGTCTGCTTTTACCGCCGCTGTGATTTCACCGTTCTGCCCGATAACGATATAGTCCTCTCTGTCGCCTGAGCCTGCCTGCATAACCTCATACACATTCGTATACACAAACAACGCAAGTACTCCGCCATTATACGTCTTAGCCCCATAATTCACTTTGACCTTATCGCCGACAGAAAATTTCCGTGTTGCCTTTCCGTCCTCAGCCTTATACAAGTCCTCCGTATACAGCCAACCCGTAGCCGTTCCATCAATTCCTATCAGCGTTTCCTTACCGCTTGCCGATACCTGCTGAACGGTATAAACCGTGTCATACACATAAGAATACGGCTCTACTCCGTTTGTAAACTTCGCTCCACGCTTTACTCTTACGCTGTCGCCCTTTTTAAATACATTCACGGGCTTTTCGGGATCATCGGGTTTTTCAGGCTTTTCATCACAGTTTTCCTTGTACCACTTAGCCGTTATTGTCGGGTAATCAACAAAACATATATCACCGTCTACATCGGTATTTCCAATACTGTCGACGCCCCACTGCCACATTTTCTGTCCGTAGTCATACTTGCTCGGATAATCGGGGCTTTCGGTCCAGTGTGCCAGCCAAATGTCATGCTTACCTACAATACGTTCCTTCTGATAATAATTTTCAAGCCATGCAGGATTTGCATACACTCCCGACGGCAGACCCGCTTTACCAAGGTCGTTGCAGAACTTAACAGCCATATCGGTTCTTTCCTTGCTGGTCAGATTATCGATCTGCCGCTGCTCTTCCATATCACAGAACACAGGATAAGACGGTTTTTCTCTGCCTATCGTCTTAATGCACGCACTTATCTGCCTGTCAAGTTCCTCGCTGTCCGTCGCTGTGATATACCAGTAGTAGCCGAACGCTATACCGAGCTTTTTACACTCGTCTGTATTGCGCCTGAAATAGGTGTCCTCGTCCCTGCCGATCCCCGCACGGATAATGACGAACTCCGCCCCCGCCGATAACGCCGAGGTAAAGTCGAATTTTTCCTGCGCTCTGCTTATATCAATCCCCTTTATTCTCACTGTTGTCCTCCCCGCTTTTCTTTTTTATCTGCTCTAACACATTTTTTATCTTCTGCGGTACAGGAAGTCCAAGTACTGCGGCATTTTCAATAACAGAAATTCCCTCGTTCGCAATATAGAACAGTATAACCGCAGACATAGCAACAGGAGTACCGCCAAGCACATAAGTGTCGGCTATATGCCCTATCGCTACAAAAACCAGTATCAACAGCTTTTTTGCTATTCCTTTAAAGCCTACAGCGCTTGAAAGTCTCTTATCCGCTATCGCCGCCAGAACTCCGCTGACATAATCCAGTGCCATAAACGCTATCAGCGCCCAGAAAAGCCCGTTGACCTCGCCGTACATAAATCCGAGTACAGCTCCTACAGCACCCGCCGCACCGTCAATTGCAGTCTGAATCTTACTCATATTTCCCCCTCCTTGATTTTCCGATATTATTATTTTCTTTGTCCCTGATTTATCCACCAGTAGCTCTGAGAGTGTATGGGAGTGGCACCGCCGCTTGTGGCGTTCTTTCTTATCATTTCATCGTCCGTCATTCCCATTCTCTTTGCCGCCGTAGGTTTAAGCTCAGGATGCAGCTTGTAAAGAAGCTCAAGATAAGTCATGCCCTCAATATCACCGGGTATCTGCATCTGCTCAACCCAGTCGAAAAAGCCTTGCTTATCACCGTAGAGCTGATACAACGCCTCGATATATTCCTCATCGGTATATATCTTATCGCCGTACTTGCTTATGAAATCGTAAGCGTCCTCAGGCGAGAATTTCGTATCGTCACTCTGCTCGTTATCCACAGCGTTTTTAAGCGAATTGTTCAGCTTTATCTGATAATTGCGGTCGCTGTCAATTACGCTTTGCGCATAATCCCTGTCGTTCTCGTAATTATCCCTGTCAAACTG
>CAVJKI010000296.1:0-2424 GCA_963649995.1 Sodaliphilus sp. | reverse complement strand
ACCGGTAATAACAAATGTCAGCCCTGCCAGCTTATCGCTCTTTACGTCCGACTCATACACCGTATTCACGCCGTAACCTTTCAGTCTTTCTATAAGCTCGATCGTATGAGGCTCATGAAGCGCTGTATAGATGTTATTTGCAAGTATATCACCGAAATTCTCCACAGCGGAAATTTCCTCGGCAGGAGTTTCCGACAGCTTTTCGATACTGCCGAAGTGCTTCATCAGAAGCTGTGCGTTTTTCTGACCTATACCCTTTATTCCGAGTGCAAACAGCAGTCTGTCGGGAGAATTGTTCTTCGAGCCTTCAATATTGCCCAGAAGCTTGGCGGCAGAAACCTTGCCGAAACCGGGCAGCATTTCAAGCTCCTGCTGATCCAGTGTGTACAGGTCGGCAACTGTATTTATAAGCTTATTTTCTACAAGCTGTTTTACTACCGCTTCCCCCAGTCCGTCAATATTCATTGCGGCTCGTGAAGCAAAATGCTCAATATTTTTAAGAAGCTGAGCAGGACAGTCAATGTTTACACAGCGTATTACCGCTTCATCGTCTTCCCTTTCCGCTTTTCCTCCGCAAACAGGGCAGATACGAGGTATTTTGAACGGCTCGCTGTTTTCGGTGTGGCTTACACTGCGTACAACCTCAGGGATAATATCTCCTGCCTTGCGGACAGCGATAATATCGCCTATTCTTATATCCTTACTGTCGATATAGTCTTGATTATGAAGTACGGCCCTTGACACGGTCGTACCTGCAAGCCACACAGGCTCAAACACAGCAACAGGTGTAAGCGCTCCCGTTCTGCCTACATTTATCTCTATATCAAGCAGTTTCGTTTCCTTTTCTTCAGGCGGATATTTAAACGCTACCGCCCACTTAGGAACCTTTGCGGTACTGCCGAGTTCGTTTCTCAGTTCAAAATCATTTACCTTGATAACCGCACCGTCAATATCATAAGAATAAGTCTGCCTGTTCTCGCCTATTTCCATAATGCGGTTTACTGCGTCGTCAATATTGTCAAACGTCTTATAGCCGTCTATCACTTTGAATCCGAGCGACTTCATATAATCAAGGCTTTCGCTGTGGTTTGTAAGCTCCTTACCCTCAATACGCTGAAGATTGAATACGAATATATCAAGCCCTCTTGAAGCAGTTACCCTGCTGTCTTTCTGACGTAAAGAGCCTGCGGCGGCATTACGGGGATTTTTAGCGGGCTGTTCATCGTTTTCAAGCTGTGTCTTTACAAGCTTTTCAAAGCTTGTTTTCGGCATATATACCTCTCCCCTGACTTCTATAAAGGGAAGCTTTTCGCTTAGCTCCAAAGGTATGGATTTGATCGTTTTCAGGTTCTTGGTTATATCCTCACCCTCAAATCCGTTGCCGCGGGTAGAGCCTCGTGTAAATATTCCGTTTGTATATTCTAGGGATACAGATAATCCGTCTATCTTCGGCTCAACGCAATACACCGCTTTGCCGACTGCATTTTTTACACGCTCGTCAAAGTCGTACAGCTCACCCTTTGAGAATACGTCCTGCAAGCTGCCCATCTGTACCTCGTGAGTTACTTTCTCGAACGTGTTTATAGCATATCCGCCGACGTGCTGAGTAGGAGATTTTTCCGATACAAGCTCAGGGTTTTCCGCCTCGATCTGCTTTATTCTTCTCATCAGCCTGTCGTACTCGTCATCTTCAATAGTCGGATTGTCGAGAACATAGTAATTGAAATTGTGCTGTTCAGCTTGCTTACAAAGCTGTTCGTATTCTCTTTTGATCTGCTCTTTATCCATTATAATTCCTTCCGTTTTTACGGTAAATATTATTCATACGGCTCTGCTTCAAAGTCGTTTATTGCGTCAACAACGTCCTTATCATCTGACACGACATGAGTAAAGCTCTCAGGCACATTTCCGACAATGACCGTTTCTGCGATCAGAAAATCGCCGCTTACCTTTGTTTCCACAGAATACATAGGTATAAAAGCAGTAACACTGACAGTTGTACGCATTATCATTCTGTGGAGTGTCTGATTAAGTCCTGCGTCGGTAAATTCACTGATGAACACTGCGTCCGCATAACCTTTCGGCTCGACCTGCATTCTGACTGTCGGACCTGAGCCGTGAAAAAGCGGTATACCGCTGAGTGTTCCTACAGTCAGGTCAACGTTCTCGGTTTTACCTTTCATCAGCCTGTCGTTTATCTCGGTCAGCATATCATTTTTGATACGGTTGATAAGCTTTGTATTGCTCTCAATAGACGCAACCTTACCGTCTGATGTATAACTCAGCTTGACAAGATTTCCGTAATCCGCATTTTCTCCGAGTTCAACCAGCCGTTCATTTATAGCGTCGTCAATAAGGCTTATTGTGACCGCTTTTGAGTTATACTCGCAGACATTTATAATATTCGGTCTTATCATAAGCTGT
>CAVJKI010000295.1:688-2425 GCA_963649995.1 Sodaliphilus sp. | reverse complement strand
ATTCTACCATAGGAGGTCTCTTTTTGCTATTGTCCATTTTTTACGGACTTGTTCAGTTTTTTGCCGTTACCCTTTATGAATGTTATTTTATGTGTTGCCGTCTTTTAAATATGAAGCTTGAAATGGCACATTGCCGTCCGCCGTATCGCTATCCTGCGGATAGCTGTGATATTTTTAAAGGCGGAATTGTCAGCGGCGACCCGCCGCTTAGTCGCCGAAGGATACGCCGATGCTTTTTCCTGTGATAACAAGCTCGTCGTTTTCGGGTACGAACTTGGTTTTCATTGTAACGTCCGACAGCTTGTTTTCGGTGATCTTACTGCCGATTTTAGCTACAGTGTAGCCGTATTTCTCCTGCTTTATCAGCATTGCGGCTCTTGCACCGAACTTTGTCGCAAGAACTCTGTCATAAGCAGACGGTGAGCCGCCTCTTAAAATATGACCCGGAACTACCGTCCTTGATTCAAAGCCTGTAGCGGCTTCGATCTGCTTTGCTATGCGGTTTGTAACAGTTGTTTCACCTGCTTCGGCACGCTTTTTAGCACGTTCCTTTTTCTTCATTGCCGCTTCTTGGACGTCCATTGCACCCTCTGCAACTGCAATGATAGAGAAAGTCTTACCCGACTGCGCACGCTTTTCGCAGGCATCTATTACCTTATCAATGCTGTAGGGAATTTCGGGGATAAGGATTATATCCGCACCGCCCGCAATGCCTGAGTAAAGCGTCAGCCAGCCTGCCTTGTTGCCCATTATCTCAATAACCATGATACGTCTGTGCGAGGTTGCCGTTGTGTGTATCCTGTCGACAACCTCCGTCGCAATATCAACCGCCGTATGGAAGCCGAATGTTACATCTGTACCCCAGATGTCGTTGTCGATCGTTTTGGGCAGACCTATTATATTCAGTCCTTCTTCGGAAAGCAGATTTGCGGTCTTGTGAGTTCCGTTACCGCCGAGTGTCAGTATGCAGTCGAGCTTCTGCTGTTTGTAGGTAGCCTTCATTTCCGCAACCTTGTCTATATTGTCGGCTTCGATAACCTGCATCATCTTATAGGGTGTACGCTTTGTGCCGAGTATTGTTCCGCCCTGGGTGAGTATACCCGAAAAATCCTCGGGCTTCATTATACGGCAGTCGTTGTGGATCAGACCGTGGAAACCGTTTGATATGCCGACTATCTCAACGTTATCCTCGCCGAACATTGTGTAGCAGGCTTTAGCCGCTCCTCTTATCGTTGCGTTAAGACCGGGGCAGTCGCCGCCGCTTGTCAGTATACCTATTCTGCGTTTTGCCATTTGTACTCCAACCTTTCCTGAAAGATTTGTCGTTTTCTGCTACTTCAATTATAGCATACGCACATCAAAAGTCAAGAAAATATTGTTGCCCGTATTATGCAGATTATACAATTGCAATATGCGTCAGATGCCTGTGTAAACGCCTGCAAACAGCGGTAACATCGTTTCGTTGTCGAGTATCATATACATGAACGGACGGTTCAGGACCACACTCTTTTCGTATATCGGCGCACAGTTGTCAACCATTTCTACAAGAGCGGCGGCTCCTGCCTTTGTACCTTTTTCGTTTACCTCTATTTTAGTTTTGTGGATCACTTTGCCGATCGATATGTTGCCGTTGGCCGATTTGCCCATACCCGAAAAATCAGCATTGTCATTATCAAATGCCGTCGGCATACCGAGTGATGAAAGCGCATCATTCAGGTTGGAAGAATATTCATAACC
>CAVJKI010000295.1:0-678 GCA_963649995.1 Sodaliphilus sp. | reverse complement strand
CAGCACAGGTATCCGCACTGCCAAGTATTCTGCCGAGCTTTTCACCCGATAAGGACGATACAAAGCTTTCAATATCGCCATCTGGCAGTATTGCGGCAAAGCTGTATTTTCCGCCCTTATATTCCTTGATAAAGCCTTTACAGCCGTCGCTTTCAAGATATGTGCTTTCATCCGAACACATCATTGTGACATTCATCGGCTTGTCTTCGGAATTTGTGAATTTGCCGTCCGCTATATCGCTTTCTTTGTAGATGTTTTCCCACTCGGCGTCAAAGCAGACAGCGTTTACAAGATACATAATTGCTTCGTCGGGAACGTTGTCAAGTATTTTGTCTATCATACCGTCGGTATTGTCGCTTACCCAATTGTTGATTTCTTCGCACGTTGCGTTGTCAAATACACGCTTGTATACCGCCGCACCGAAATAATCAGCATTTGTCTGTAAAAATTTCTTTTCAACGGTAAGTCTGTTTTCCTGATCTCTGAACCATATTGAATTTGCATTTTTCAGCTTGAAATCCTCGCCCGATGTCAGAGAATTGTTGAATGATGACAGGTACTTGTTCAGCTCATCAAGAGTGATTCCGTTACCGAGTACCTTTTCCATTTCATCTTTGGTCTGACAGTTTGCGCCGTTTGCCGTCATAGTGAGTGCGGTCGCTACCGACAGGGGAGAGA
>CAVJKI010000294.1:0-2455 GCA_963649995.1 Sodaliphilus sp. | reverse complement strand
AACGAATAAACGTTAAAAGGGTGTGACCGCAGTCACCCGCCGGTAACGGAGGTTAAGCCAAGCTCAATTCGTCAGAACGGCGAATTTGAAGCGGCACATTGCCGCCCGCCTTAGTTGTTGGAGGAGCAGATCAAGCCTTTTTCGGCATCAATTGTAACAGTAACACCGCTCTTTAAAACGTTCGAGGCATTTTCCGCACCGTATATTACAGGAATATCAAGTGCCTGACCTACAACAGCCGCATGGCAGTCGGGGTTGTTGTCCTCAACTACAATACCTGCCGCACTCTTAAGAACAGCCATTATATTATTGCTTGTCTTAGGAATAACCAGAATATCGCCCGAATGGCAGAGCTTTATAGCGTCCTCCTCGTTCTTGCATACGCAAACGGGGGCGGTCACTGTTTTTGCGGTCGCACCCTTTCCTTTAAGAAGAACGTCGCCTACAATATGCACCTTCATCATATTTGTAGTGCCGGATACACCGAGCGGAAGTCCCGCAGTGATTACTATCAGGTCGCCGTCCTTTAAAAGCCCTTCTTCCATGGCTCTTGTTACCGCATGGTCAAACAGTGAATCACTGTCGCTCATTTCCTCCGACTTTATCGGGATAACGCCCCATGAAAGATTAAGCTGACGCTGTGCTCTCTCGCTTGTGGTAGCAGCAATTATAGGACAGGTGGGACGGAACTTTGATAATGTTCTTGCTGTACGTCCTCCCTTTGTTACTGTAAGTATAGCGGTTGCACCGAGGTCGATCGAGGTTGTTACCGTTGCGTGTGCTATGGCATTTGTAACGTTCGGCACGCCCTCGTTTTCCCTTGTAAAGAAACGCTTGCGGTAATCTATATCCTGCTCGGTCTTTACTGCGATCGCCTTCATCGTCTTTACCGAATCAATGGGATATGCGCCTGCGGCGGTTTCGCCTGAAAGCATTATTGCACTTGTACCGTCATATATAGCGTTTGCAACGTCGGTGGTTTCCGCTCTTGTCGGGCGGGGATTCTTTATCATTGAATCAAGCATCTGTGTTGCTGTTATTACCTGCTTGCCCGCATTGTATCCCTTGTGGATAAGCTCTTTCTGGATTCTGGGGATCTCTACGAACGGGATCTCAACACCCATATCGCCTCTTGCTACCATTATACCGTCGGCAACACGGAGAATATCGTCGATATTATCAACGCCGTCCTGGTTTTCTATCTTTGCGATTATGCTTATATCCTTGCCGCCGTTTTCGTCAAGGAGCTTTCTTATCTGAATTATATCCTCGTCACGGGTTACAAAGCTTGCGGCAACTATGTCAAAGCCTGTTTTTATACCGAAAAGCAGATCGCTCTTATCACGCTCGCTGAGGTAAGGCATCGAAAGATGTATGCCTGGGAAGTTACAGCTCTTGTTTGGCTTTAATATTCCGCCGTGGATGACCTTGCAACGAATATCGTCGCCGCTTTCCTTGCGGTCTATTTCTGTTACCTTAAGCTCAAGCAGACCGTCATCTATAAGAATAGTAACGCCTGTTTCAATATCTCCCGCAAGATTGGGGTAATTTATTGCGACTCTCTTTTCGTCACCGATAACGTCCTCTGTCGTGAGAATATATTCACTGCCTGTTTTAAGCTCTACGGGCTTATCGTCCTTAAAGCTCTTTATTCTGACCTCAGGTCCTTTGGTATCAAGAATTGTGGGAATAGGAAGCTTTAATTCCTTTCTTATTCTTTCAACCTGCTCGTAACGCTTCTTATGATCCTCATGCGTGCCGTGTGAAAAATTGAAACGGGCGCAATCCATACCGCTTTTGATAAGCTCACGCAGGACGTTGTCATCGTCTGTGGCAGGTCCTAAGGTACATACTATCTTTGTCTTTTTCATAAAAATCCTTTCTTCAGAAGAAAATCCGGTTTCCCGGCTATACTTATTTTCTTATACCGTCTGCTTGACATTTTACAATTTCGAAACGGTCAATATAAGTATAGCATTTTTTGGCTTTAATAGCAACAGAAAAAGAGCAAACAGCGATATTTTTTACTTATTCTTTACAAAAGCCCCGCAATTAAATTATCCCTGTCAGAAGCAATACGGCAGACACCAGCCCCGCACCTGCCGTTCCTATAACCGCACCTATTATATAGGGCAGCTTGTTTTTATGCGACCGTTTTTCCGCTTTTTCAAGATTTATGCTGTTAAGGTACAGCTGAGCCTGATTTCCGAGCTTACTGCTGCATGACATTTCCGGGCGGACATAGAAAACCGCCTTTTCAAAGTATTCGTTTCCCGTATTATTTATTTCAAGTATCAGTTTATTTACCGCTTTTACCAATTCCGCTCTCTCCTTTTTTCAACATTTGCAGTTTACAAAATGTATTATAGGAAAAATATGTTAAATTATACGCTGTGGAAATTTGTTTTCAACAGAAAAGTGTTGAAAACTGCCCATTTTTCAACTTGCACTGGTT
>CAVJKI010000293.1:0-2462 GCA_963649995.1 Sodaliphilus sp. | reverse complement strand
TTAAGATTGGATAGCCGTACCAAAACGGATTACCAATTTACCAATTTCTCTACCACAAATTTGCGAGAAAGTCAATATAATCTTCGAGAACGCACAATTATTTCTTTGCGTGAAAAGCAGACGAAAATTTTGTGAACGCACTGTTAAAGCGTCAACCAAGTGCTTGACAAAACAAATCCGGTCGTGCATACTGGATGGTGTCAACCAGTTGATTGACTGCCGCTTGAAAGGAGGAACACAAATGGGTGCAAATGGGATGAGTTTCGGAAAGTACATTGAATCCATAACGCCAGAAAATCAACATTAAGGCTATAGTTATTGCGAATAGCCATGATTTGCCTTGCAATGTGAGCTTCCCCAAAGATATTATGTGCGATTTCCCCGATAGTTCCTTTGCAAGTCAGAAGTAAGTCCCCTTTCTGAGTAATAACTTGCGGTACGGGAGTCCAGCGAACTAGTCAAGAATGTATATCGTGATTTTTAACGGAGAAATATAAATGAAATTTCAAAAAGCAAGTGTAACGGACTTTCACACTATCCGAAAATTCTATTGGAATGTGATCGATGATATTCACAGGAACAATGTAAATAATGAAAATCTCGGGTGGGAAAAAGGCGTTTACCCGTCTGACGATTATATTAAAAACAGTCTTACAAAAGGTGAACTCTACACTCTGACGGAAGAAAATGCTTTATACGCCTGCGTTATACTGAACAGTGAACACAATGACGGATATGATAACTGTCCGTGGGGCATTACCTGCGATCCCGATGAAGTCCTCACTCCCCATGCTCTTGCTGTCGACCCTGAGCGGCAAGGAAAAGGGATCGGCAAAATCGTTGTGGAAAGTATATTGAACATAGCAAAGGCAGAACATAAGAAAGCTATACGTCTTGATGTTCTCGGTGCTTGCAAGACGCGGCGGAACGTCTTTATATAAGTTGCGGCTTCCGATTTGTCAAGGCAAAGGAAATGTTTTACGAGGATACAGGGTGGACAGAGTACAAAATGTTTGAGCTTAATCTATAGCTCGTGATTTATCGGTTTGCCTTGAAAAGACAACTGTAAAACGCAGCCAGACCGATGTATAAAACAAAATACCGATTGTAAATTGCAGAGCAAATAATTACGGAAGGAGCGAAAAATGAACAAAGAACAAAAAAATATCAATGCTAAAAGCCAAAGCGCCGCTCATTTGCCGATATACGGAGTAGGACCTTATTACGGTTTGGGTGTTATAATATTAACTGCAGTCGGAATTGTGCTATCGGTGCTCGGAGTTCTTGACAGCGGAAAAATAACGAGTAACATTTTGTCGGTAATAATGGTCGTTTTAGGAATAATCCTGATTATCGAGGGCTTTTTGGTATGGAGCTTTGCGGCGATCGGAAAGGGCAGTGTCGATAATTATATTAAAAACAACAAATTATGCAAAACAGGCGTACACAGTATAGTCAGAAATCCGTGCTATTCGGGTATTATGTATATGTGTTCGGGCGCTGTTTTTATTGCCCGTAATTTATGGCTGTTACTGCTTCCGATAATCTTTTGGGCGGCTATGACGATTCTGATGAAGAAAACGGAGGAGAAGTGGCTCGCCGAATTGTACGGACAGGAATATACAGACTATTGTAAAAAGGTAAACCGATGTATTCCGTGGTTTCCGAAAAAATCATGAGATACGATTTGCAAACTTGCCCTTTGAGAGAAATTCCTTTCTCAGAGGGTTTTTCTGTTACACATCAAACATAAGTCAGTGATTGACTTGCCCCGAAAAAACAGCTATAATAAATCTATAAAAACAGGAGGACGCCCCATGAACGATAATTTCACAGTCAGAAAAGCAACCGAAAACGACATATCGCTTATAGAAAGCATGATAAAAGGTCTTGCGACATACGAAAAAAGACCGCAGGATATGACAGGCACTAAAGAAGCTTTGCACTACTGGCTCTTTGAAAAGAACATAGCAACCGCACTTATTGCCGAATATAACGGCGAGCCTGTCGGATACGCAATTTATTACCCCGTATTCGCTTCATTTGCCGCAAAGGTCGGAGTTCACCTTGAAGATATGTTCTTAAAAGAAGAAAACCGCCGCAGTGGACTTGGAACAAAATTCTTTTCTGCGATAGAGGAATTTGTAAAGCAGGACGGATTTTCCGAAATGGAGTGGAGCTGTCTTGACTGGAACGAGCCTGCTATCAGATTTTATAATAAGATCGGTGCACAAGAGGAACACGGTAGAAAATATTTCTCGTATACCTGCAAATAACCGACAAGCCCATTGAGAACCTCATTTCTCAATGGGCTTAATGTTTATTCAACATCACAACGCGCAATAAACCCGAAACCGCTTGAAATCATAATAACAAAGTGCTATAATCAGTTTGTTAGGAAAAACTAACCGTGTTTTTGGAGGTTTATTTTGAAATGATTATAACGATAATAGCAACGCTTA
>CAVJKI010000292.1:0-2475 GCA_963649995.1 Sodaliphilus sp. | reverse complement strand
ACCTAATGTAACATTGTTACACGAAAATTTAGGTAAAATAATTGCTAAATTCGCTTAATCAACATTTTCTTCCAAAGAATTGCCGGGCTTCAAAACGGTTAATATAATAATGAAAACCGGACAAAAAACACAATTTCATAAAAATTTTCAAAAAGGTATTGCAATTGCGGGCGGAATAATGTAAAATATAATAGATAGAATATGGGGCTGAGAGAAATTACCCGGTATTGGCTTTCAGCGGCGGTTTTCCGCATAAACCCGATAAAATATACGGAGGTATTTTAAAATATGATCACAGCAGGCGATTTCAGAAACGGCATGACCTTTGAGGAGGACGGCAACGTAATGCAGATCATTGAGTTCCAGCACGTAAAGCCCGGTAAAGGTGCCGCTTTCGTAAGAACCAAGATCAGAAACGTGATTACGGGTTCGGTAGTTGAAAAGTCCTACAACCCCACAGCTAAGTTCCCCACAGCTTACGTTGAGAGAAAGGATATGGAGTACACCTATAATGACGGTGACCTTTATCACTTCATGGATTCAGAAACATACGAAGATGTTCCGATAAATAAGTCAGAGCTTTCAGACAACTTCAAGTTCGTTAAGGAAAACATGGTATGTAAAATACTTTCCTACAAGGGTAAGGTATTCGGCGTAGAGCCCCCCAACTTTGTAGAGCTTGAAATCACAGATACAGATCCCGGTTTCAGAGGCGATACAGCTACAAACGTAACTAAGCCCGCTACTCTTGAAACAGGCGCAGAGGTCCGTGTTCCTCTGTTCGTAGAGATCGGTGATATAATCCGTATTGACACAAGAACAGGCGAATATATGGAGCGTGTAACAAATAAGTAATTGCAAACGGTAAAAGGAGGATTTTTACTATGACAGTTGCAGAAAAGGTATCATACATCAAGGGTCTTGCAGAAGGTCTTGGTGTTGATGATTCAACAAAGGAAGGCAAAGTGATAGCCGCTATTGTTGACGTGCTTGACGATATTGCGCTGACACTCGGCGATATAGACGAAGAACTGAACGATGTAGCTGACGTTATGACCGATATGGAAGAAAGCGTTGACTGCCTCGAAGATGTTGTTTACGGCGATGACGACGATTACGATGACTGTGATTGCGACGACTGCTGTGACGAGGATGACTTCGACGATGATATGTACGAAGTAACCTGCCCCAACTGCGGTAACACTATCACTGTTGACTTTGACGTTATCCAGTCAGGTGAAATTCCCTGTCCCAACTGTGGTGAAACACTTGAGTTTGACCTCAGCTGCTTAGAGGACGAGGAATGTGATTGCGGTTGCCACCACGACCACGAATAATCAAATTTAACAGTAACCGCCGAGCGTAATGCACGGCGGTTATTTTTTTATCTGAAAATCGGATAAATTAACTCCTTGATTTTTTGGTATAATAGTGGTATACTTACAGCATAAACGGCACAGCCGATTGAAAGGAAACGATTTTATGAGCGGATGCACTCACGATTGCAGTTCATGTTCTCAGAGCTGCGGCGAAAGAAAGACACCTCAGAGCTTTCTCGAAAAGCCCCACGAGCTGTCGCATATAAAAAAGGTTATAGGAATAGTCAGCGGTAAGGGCGGTGTAGGTAAATCAATGGTAACCTCCCTTATGGCAGTAACAATGCAGAGGAAGGGTTACAAAACCGCTGTTCTCGACGCAGATATTACAGGCCCATCTATCCCCAAGGCTTTCGGACTTCACGAAAAAGCAACAGGCGACAACACAGGTATCTACCCTGTCATGACAAAGACAGGCATTGAGGTAATGTCCGTAAACCTGCTGTTACCCGATGAAACCGACCCTGTCGTGTGGAGAGGCCCCGTCATCGCTAATACAGTAAAGCAGTTCTGGACTGACGTTATATGGAATGATGTAGACTATATGTTTGTCGATATGCCTCCGGGAACAGGCGATGTACCGCTTACTGTGTTCCAGTCACTGCCCATTGACGGAATTATCGTCGTAACATCTCCCCAGGAGCTTGTTTCAATGATCGTCGGAAAGGCTGTAAAAATGGCTGAAATGATGAATGTGCCTGTACTCGGCATTGTAGAAAATATGTCATATTACGAATGCCCCGACTGCAATTCACGTCACAGCATTTTCGGAGAAAGCCATATCGACGAAGTTGCGGCAAAGTACGGTATAAAGAATATCGCAAGAATGCCTATCAACCCCAAGCTTGCGGCGGCTTGCGATAAAGGTCTTATTGAGCTTTACGAGGGCAACTGGCTTGACGAAACCTCTGATATGCTTGAAAAGCTTTAACTGATATAAAAACCGCAGATACACTCTGCGGTTTCAATCTGTCGACAAACCTTTTAATTATCGAAAATTGGGGTCGCAGGGGCAAAGCCCCCGACAGGGACTAGGGGCGGCAGGGCAGATTGTCAAGTCAAGTGCAACACTTTTTAGACAAAAATTCTAGAGGAGAAA
>CAVJKI010000291.1:0-2520 GCA_963649995.1 Sodaliphilus sp. | reverse complement strand
CCCCGATGTTCAGGAATACTACGAAACTTTGAACGAGCTTGACGCTCCGAGCCGTGTCAGCGGGCGTGTTACCGCTATGCTTGAAATGGCTCTGACGGGTGAATTTCCTCAGTCCGCCGACAGCAAGCCTTTCGGCAAAGAGGGTTACTTTAAAGCGGTTGACGCAAAGGGCTACGAAATAGTTACTGACACAAAGGGTACGCTTTTATGGGACGATGACAGCGACAGCGAGCGCCCCTTGCTTATTGTCACAAGCGAAAACGTAAGCAGTGAATATCTTAGCTTTCTTGAAAGCAGACATATTTCGTGGATAGCCTGCGGCAAGGATAAGATAAACCTTGTGCGTGTATGCGAGATACTTGCCGACAAATTCGGCATTGAAAGAATGGCGGTAGTCGGCGGCGGTCATATAAATGCAGGCTTCCTTAAAGACGGACTGCTCGATGAAGTCAGCATACTGATAGGCGCAGGAATTGACGGCAGAGCAGGCATGGCGGCTGTCTTTGACGGACTTGAGGCCGACCGCCCCGTGACACAGCTTAAGCTCACCGATGCAAAGAAATATGACAGCGACGCAGTATGGCTGAGATATACGGTTGAATAAAGCGATAAAGCCTGAGAAGAAGCTATCCTCTCAGGCTTTTTTATACCGTCATTTGACTTACAGCTCCGATTATGATATTATGAAAAGCACGAAAGCATAATGCGGAGATATGAAAATGACGATTTACGAAATCCACGAAAGAACCGATAATTTGCTCAATCGACTTGTAACGGTATGGGAAGACTCGGTGCGTGCAACGCACCTGTTTTTATCCGATGAAGAAATAAAGAAAATAAAAGAGTATGTTCCTGAGGCTCTGAGAAGTGTCGCTCACCTCATAACAGCAGGCAAAACCGAGGACTGCCCTGTTGCCTTTATGGGCATTGAGGAAGAACGCCTTGAAATGCTATTTATTTCATCTGCCGAGCGTAGTGCGGGACTTGGAGGAAAGCTGATCGAATACGCAATAAAGAATTACGGTATTAAAGAAGTTACCGTAAACGAGCAGAATCCGCAGGCTGTAGGCTTTTATCGACACATGTGTTTTGAAACCTACAAGAGAACGGAGCTTGACGAAGAAGGTAATCCTTATCCGCTTTTATATATGCGACTGAGTAAGCAATCCGATTGCAGTTCTGACGGCAATGGCGATACTAAAAAAGATATATAAGTAAACTCAAAAAGACAGCGAGGTAATAATTATGATAAAACAGGCGAATGAAAACGAAATTTCCGAATGCGTAAAAGTAATCCGAGAAAGTTTTTCCACAGTTGCCGAAGAATTCGGTTTTACTGAGGAAAATGCTCCTAAATTCACAGCCTTCGCAACAACGGAAGAAAGATTGAAATGGCATCTGCAAGCAGAACACAGACCTATGTATGCGTATTACGACGATGATACGATAGTAGGCTACTACTCTTTGCTCTTGCAAGACAATAACGAATGTGAATTGAATAACCTGTGCGTTCTTCCTGCATACAGACACAAGAAAATAGGTCAGGAGCTGTTGTTAAACGCTTTTGACATTGCAAAGAAATCGGGTTGTACGAAAATCAATATAGGCATAGTTGAAGAAAACAAAGTACTTAGAAAATGGTATGAATCATTCGGATTTATACATACAGGAACAAAGAAATTCGATTTTTTCCCGTTTACATGCGGTTACATGGAAAAGAAATTGTCGTAATACCAATTATTTTTCATCGGGCATTAAATTATAATTTGTAAATAGGCAAAAGCCTGAGAAGAAACGTTCCTCTCAGGCTTTTATCATGCTTATGTATTCTGTAATTACTCACCGACGTTACAGCTCATTATTCCGAGTGCAAACGGCAGATACGCAACTCTGTGTACCTCTTTTTGCGTAAATCCGTTTTTCTCATACCAATTACGCATCTTGACGCTCCTGTGTATTGTGCCTGCATTAAGCACTGTGCCGCCCATTGAGAAAACCTCATTTTTAGCATATTCAATGCACTTTGCACCGATACCGACGTATCTCTTGTCGGGAACAACCGAGAACAAATGCAGTTCGTACACGCTGTCATTTTTCTTTTCAAGTGCAAAGCAGGCTATCAGCTCATCTTCCTCAAACGCTCCGTAGAAAAGGTAACTCCATTCCGCCATCATCTGCAAACGGTCAAACGTAATGAAGCTTGCGTGCTGAGGGCAGTTCATTTCCGTAATACCGAATGCAAGAGCCTCTGTTTCATAGCTTTTGCGAATGACATCTACACACTGCGGAAGTTCCTCTTTTGTTAATTTTCTAATAGTCATACTTTTCACCCTTTCAATTTATTTAATACAATAGAATTATAAGAAACGAATATTAACCTTATTTTAACGACAATCACATCAAAAAAGCGACAACTGCTCGTCTTTTTCAGGTAATTCACGAAGATATGCGAATACTTCATCGGGATCATACATAACGCCGTGTTTTTCGCACTCATTACAGAATATGCTCATTAGCCTG
>CAVJKI010000290.1:0-2551 GCA_963649995.1 Sodaliphilus sp. | reverse complement strand
CCGATATGCCGGGATTATCCCGTCTGACATGACCTTTTTCTGTTCTTCCTCATCATAAGGAGCAGTTACCAATAACGGCTCGATCTTTTTGTTCTTGAAAAGATATGCAAGGTGCTGATATGCAAATCTTTCACGGCGCTCAATAGGAAGCCCCTTATCCTTGCGGACAACCGAATAGGTATTGAGCTTCGGTGTAACGCCTGTAAGCAATTCGATAAGTTCAACGCCCAAAGCGTTAGCTGCCTCATTCAAAAAAGAAAGAGAAAAGTCCTTCTCACCGTTTTCAAGTGAAATATATTCATCTGTTGTGACATTTGTCTTTTTTGCCATCTCGCCGACAGATATATCAAGGTATTCTCTTGTGCTTTTCAGTCTGCCGGAAACATCTTTAATGTTATAATCCATAATGACCTCCGTAACGCCTTGTATTTCTTTTGTTTTAATAAGCCGTCATGCTTTATTAATTAAGTATACCAAATCACAGCTTTAAAATCAATAGTTTTTAGCAATTTTTGACGAAGATCACACTGTGAATTTATCTGAAATCTGATAATAAAGTGTTATCGAGATGCTCTGTATATCAAGAAGCTCTCTGACAGAGGTATAATCTCCGTGATTTTTACGACGCAGCATAATATCTTCGGCTATTTGTTGTGTTACGCCTTCAACCGCAAGTATTTCGTTAACAGAAGCTGTATTCAGATTTACCTTAGCTAACCCGTAAGATTCATTTCTGCCGTAATAGCCCGAATTTACAGTCACCGTATAATTATCGCACAAGATCGAGTACACTTCATTATTGACAGAATTTACAGATTTTAATTGAGAAATACTCGTAAATCCGCCTATATTTTCACGGTAGTTTATAATATCGTGCGCTATTTTTCTTCCTATGCCCTTTATATGCATAAGTTCGTTGACATCCGCCTTATTTATATCGGCTTTCTCAGAATAATCGCTATACTGCGAATACACATCTTCCGCCGAATAAATCCATGCATTATCACGTTTTAATTTATCATTGTAGTAATATAAAACAACAGTGAGCATTGCGGTAAGGATAATCACACCTGCGACAATAATTATCACATTGCGCATCTTCCCTTTCATAATACTCACTCCAAGTCGTTATTTTATTTTGTGCCGGAAAAGAATTTACAGAAAGCACTGAGCTTACAGCTTTCACACTGCGGCGCTCTTGCAATGCAAACAAGCCGTCCGTGCCATACCAGCCTATGACACAGCATAAGCCCATCTTCAGGCGGAATCACAGCCGCAAGCTGTTTCTCCGCTTTCAACGCATCCTTTGTACCGTCAGTAAGGCCAAGCCTGCCGCTTACTCTTATAACATGAGTATCGCATACAAGCGCAGGCTTTCCATAAAGATCACCCACAATAAGATTTGCGGTTTTTCTGCCGACACCCGGAAGCTTGACAAGCTGTTCTATAGTATCGGGAACTTTTCCTCCGAATTCATCACGAATCATTCTGCACATCATAACTATATCAACAGCCTTTGTTTTATACAATCCGCAGGAATGTATATATTCAGCGACTTCATCGGGCTGTGCATGTGCAAAGCTGTCAACGTCGGGGAATTTTTCAAACAATGCGGGAGTAACAAGGTTTACCCGCTTATCGGTACACTGCGCCGACAATCTTGTTGCAATCAGTAACTCATGCGGCTTTTCGTAAATAAGGGCGCACTTGACATCGGGATAGTACTCTGCAAGCCCGTCTATAACCAATCCCGCTCTTTCTTTTTTGGTCATACATTTCTCTTTTCTGAAAGTTATTAACTATATATTATACGATATTAGCCGAGATGTCAAGATTTGTCGAAAACTTTTTATCGGTATTCTTTGACACTTCATGCAAATCAGCCATAATATTCTCCGTGAACAAATACAAAAAATCCTCTTAGCAACTGCGAAAATCTGCATTGCTAAAGGGATTAGCTTTTCTATTAAAGCCTTGCAACTATGCTCAGAATTTATCTCAAATCATACGATGTGTATTCATAAACTATATTGAATAATGGCAGCACATACTAAGAAAAATGCAAGCAACCTACTTTGCACAAGTTTGTAAAGAAATTGCTTGACGTTTGATTTACAAAATGCTATAATAATATCAACGAAAGGAGTTGTTTCAAATGGCAAGTACAATGGTAAATTTCAGACTTGACAATGATGTTAAGGCAAATATGGAAAAGGCATGTAAAGAAATGGGGCTTTCAATGACCGCAGCTTTTACAATTTTCGCAACAAAAGTTGCCCGTGAGCACAGAATACCGTTTGAGGTCACTGCCGAAACTCCAAACGAAAAAACAATCAACGCAATAAAAAACGTATTAGACAGCAAAGAAATGAGCAGATCGTTCAGCTCTGTTAAGGAACTCATGGAGGATCTTAATGCTGACGATTAAATACGAAACTACGTTTAAAAAAGATTACAAGCGTATTGTAAAGAGAGGTTATAATGCAAAGCTTCTTGAGAACGTTCTTGAAATTTTAGTTAACGAACAACCCTTACCTGCTCAGTATAAGGA
>CAVJKI010000289.1:0-2554 GCA_963649995.1 Sodaliphilus sp. | reverse complement strand
CCGCCGTAGTTATTCTCCAGCATTACATTGATTATAAGGCAAATCTGCTTGCAAGAGAAAAGGCTAAGCAGGAAGAAAACTAAGAATATTACAAACCGATTGCCCGCATGAATGCAGTCGGTTTCTTTATTTTGGGGTAAAAAACCGTTGCGGAACGATAGAACCGCAACGGTTTTTGTAATTTGTTGTATTTTTACATCTGTGCCTTGAATCCGCCGAAGTCCTTATTCAGCATATCGACCGCTTTCTGCAATAGCTCATCGCTGATACCGCCGAATGAGCGTATCTGACGGAGCGGCATACTGCCTATCATACTGCGTACTGCCTCAGGCTCAAAGTGGTCGCCGCCGAGCAGACCCTTTGCGACCTTTGTAAAGAGCAGATCAAGGGTAGCCTTGCCCTCGGCATAGTCCATAAATTCGCCGAATACCGTGTTTTCCGTTGCAACAAACGGGAGCTTCACATCTGTTCTGTGTGTTACTTCTGCCGTAAGTCTTATATCACGGGACGAGCTTGCTATCATTATATCGTACTTGCCGTTAGGTGCGTACCAATCGCCAAGCTCCTCGTGATAATAGCTGAACGCCCTCTTGTCAAGCTTGAATGTAACTGTCTTGCTTTCACCGGGCTGAAGCTCAACCTTTGTAAAGTCCTTAAGCTCCTTTTCGGGACGTACCGCAAATTTCGATTTATCCGCTACATAAAGCTGCACGATTTCCTTACCTGCACAGTTGCCTGTATTTGTGATAACAGCGCTTACAGTGAGAATATCATCATCGCCCACCGTTGTATCTGAGAGCTTTATATCCGAATATTCAAAGGTCGTGTAAGACAGACCGTGACCGAAAGGATAGCGCACCGCCATTTCCTTTTTATCATAGTATCTGTAGCCAACGAATATTCCCTCGTTATACTCTGCATGACGGTCGCCGGGAAATGTGAGATAGCAGGGTGTATCGGATAACTTCATAGGAATTGTTTCCGCAAGCTTTCCGCAGGGGTTTGCCTTGCCGAAAAGAATGTCCGCCGTTGCTTCGCCTGTAGCCTCACCGCTGAGGTAAACCTCAAGAATGGCGCTTACCTTGTCGTTCCACGGCATTTCAACGGGAGAGCCGTTATGCAGTACTACTATTACATTTTCCTGCACCTTGCAGATCTCGTCAATCAGCTCGTTCTGACAGTCAGGCATACGCATGTGTGTTCTGTCGTAGCCCTCGGACTCAAAGCTGTCGGGAAGTCCTGCGAATATTACGGCAACGTCACTGTCAGCGGCAAGCTGTACAGCTTCTTCAAGAAGTGCGGGGTTTGTATCGTTTGCTTCACGCTCATAGCCCTCTGCGTAAGAAATGTCGGCGTACTTTGCGGCACTTTCAAGTGCGTTTGAGATGTTCTTTGTGTTTATATGAGAGCTTCCGCCGCCCTGTATTCTCGGATTCTTTGCAAATGCACCGATGAAAGCAATTTTTGCTCTGCCTGCGGGTAAAGGAAGCGCACTGTCATTTTTGAGCAGTACCATACATTCCTTTGCGATTTCAGCCGCTTTCTTGTGGTCGACGTTGCGGTCAAATGTATGCTCGCCGCCCTTTATGTCACGGTAGCGGTAAACCTGTTCAAGGATACGCTTGACAGCGGTATCAAGTATCTTTTCGTCAAGTGTGCCGTTCTTCACTGCTTCAACGATCTTTGCGTCGTTCAGTCCGCCGCTGGACGGCATTTCAAGGTCAAGTCCTGCGGCAAGACCCTTGACACGGTCGTTTACTGCGCCCCAGTCGGACATTACATAACCCTTGAAGCCCCATTCGTCACGGAGAACCTTATTAAGAAGATAATCGTTTTCCGATGCGTATACATCATTTACAAGATTATATGAACACATCACGGTCCAAGGCTGAGCCTTTTTGACCGCTGTTTCAAAAGCGGGGAAATAGATCTCACGCAGAGTACGCTCGTCCATATCCGATGAGCAGGTAATGCGGCGTGTTTCCTGGCTGTTTGCGGCAAAGTGCTTTATTGAAGTGCCGACATTCTTGCTCTGAACACCGTTTATATATGCGGCTGAAAGCTCGCCTGCAAGATATGGGTCTTCCGAAATATATTCAAAGTTTCTGCCGCACAGTGGTGAACGCTTTATGTTAACGGCAGGTCCGAGAAGTACGGAAACATCTTCGGCGCGGCATTCCTCGCCGAGCGTTTCGCCCATTGACTGCATAAGCTCACGGTCAAAGCTGCACGCTGTAGCGCAGGCGGCAGGGAAGCAGACAGCTTCTATACTCTGGTTGGGGTCTACTGTATTAAGGTCCTGCTTACGCAGTCCGTGAGGTCCGTCGCTTACCATAACGTCGGGAATACCCAGGCGGTCAACCTTTTTTGTGTGCCAGAAGTCAGCGCCAGAGCAAAGTCCTGCCTTTTCTTCAAGCGTCATCTCAGAAATAAGTTTATCAATATCGTGCATATTGTTATTCCTTCCTGTGTGAAATTTGGTTAATTTGATGACTCAATTATAACATCAGAGCGAGAAAATGTCTATAGATAAATCTAAAATTTTCATATAAAT
>CAVJKI010000288.1:0-2571 GCA_963649995.1 Sodaliphilus sp. | reverse complement strand
CATTTACAACAATACCTTTATCACCGAGCGTAATTATTACGTTCGCTGTTCCTAAATCAATTCCTATATCAGTAGCAGACATTTTTTATCCTTTCAATCCAAAAATTTATTTTTCAATAAATTAATCAACTTATCCTTATCGTTATCGCAGTTACCGTCTACGACCTCGCTCAGCAAAAAGCTTAGCGCCTCACCTATGTCTTTACCGCATATTCCGAGCCTTGCGACATCAGAGCCGTTGATCTTCAACTGCTTAAGGCTCATAGGCGGCTCACTCATAAGATACTCTTTTGTATGCTTTTCTATGCTGTCAAACAGCTCTTTTTCGCCGAAATATGCAGGCGCTTTGCCGCAAGTGTCGTAATAATGCACACGGATAAGCTTGATAAAGCGTTCTTCTCCGTAGCGTGCAAGACCTCGCCTAATACTGCGCAGATCGTCGTTAATAACTATACCATGATTTTTAATTAAAAACAATACCTCATCGGTAATTTTATTGCTGAAATGCAATCTTTCGAGTATTTTTACGGCTATCTCACAGCTTACATCGGCATGACCGTAAAAATGACCTGCTCCGTCCTTCATAAAAAAGCTTGCGGGCTTTCCTATGTCATGCAAAAGCATAGTAAGTCTTGCTTCAACGGTAGGCTCAGCCGCCGCTACCGTTGCGACAATATGACCGTACACCGTCTTATCATGGTACTTAGAATGTTGTTCAAAGCCGATACACGGGTACATTTCGGGAATAATCTCGCAGATAACGTCGCTGTAGTTATAAAGAATATTGCGGCAGTCACCGATAAGTATTCCGCATAGCTCGGTATTTATCCGTTCCGCAGACACAAAGGACAGCAGATATTTAAGTCTGTGTATAGCATCAGACGTAGTCTTATCAATTTCAAAGCCGTATCTGGACGCAAAACGCAACGCTCTGAGTATTCTCAAGCCGTCCTCGTCAAATCGCTTCATCGGATCACCGACACATTTTATTATACCATTTTTCAAATCATCGACACCGCCGTACAAATCGACTATTCCGACGCTGTCATTGTACGCCATGGCGTTGATTGTAAGATCACGTCTTGCAAGGTCCTCTGCAAGGCTTGCCGTAAAGCCGACCCTTGACGGGTGGCGGTGGTCGTTATAATCGCCGTCTATTCGGTATGTTGTTATTTCGACCGTGTGCTTGTCAATGATCACGGTTACTGTACCGTGTTTCAAGCCAATTGTAAGCAATCGGTAATCCTTGAATACTTCTGTTATCTGTTCGGGCAATGCAGATGTCGTAACGTCATAATCATCGGGGCATTGACCGAGCAGATAATCTCTTACACAGCCGCCGACACAATATGTCTCATAACCGCTGTTCTGCAATTTATTAAGGACCTCAGAAACATATAAAGGAAGCTGCATAAAATCACCTCTTGAAAAAGAAATAAATAAAACCTGTTAAAAGAAATCGAAAAGAAATATATAAAAACAATATCCGCTCGTGAAAGCGGATATTGCCTTATATAAGATGTTAAAATCTCAAATTATTCGTTGATAGCTGTAACTACGCCTGAACCAACTGTTCTGCCGCCCTCACGGATAGCGAAACGGAGACCTTCTTCAATAGCGATAGGAGTGATAAGCTCAACATCCATTGTTACGTTATCGCCGGGCATGCACATTTCCTTGTCAGCAGGAAGTGTGATAACGCCTGTAACGTCAGTTGTTCTGAAGAAGAACTGAGGTCTGTAGTTTGAGAAGAAAGGAGTATGACGTCCGCCTTCTTCTTTCTTTAATACGTAAACCTGACCCTTGAACTTCTTGTGGGGGTGGATTGAACCGGGCTTGCAGAGAACCTGACCACGCTCGATTTCACTTCTCTGAATACCACGGAGAAGTGTACCGATGTTGTCACCGGCCTCAGCGAAGTCAAGGAGCTTACGGAACATTTCGATACCTGTAACAACTGTCTGCTTAGGCTCGTCTGTAAGACCTGTGATTTCAACTGTATCGTTGAGCTTGAGGATACCTCTTTCAACTCTACCTGTAGCAACTGTACCACGACCGGAAATTGTCATAGTATCTTCAACAGGCATAAGGAAGGGCTGATCAGCCTTACGATCAGGAGTAGGAATGTAATCATCTACTGCATCCATAAGTTCAAGAATGCAAGCGTACTCAGGAGCGTTGATGTCCTTGCTGGGGCAATCAAGAGCAACCTTAGCTGAACCACGGATAACGGGAATGTCATCGCCGGGGAAGTCATGCTCTGAAAGTGTTTCACGGATGTCCATTTCAACGAGGTCGAGAAGCTCGGGATCGTCAACGTCATCGCACTTGTTGATGAATACTACCATAGCGGGAACGCCTACCTGGTGAGCGAGAAGGATGTGCTCCTTAGTCTGAGCCATAGGACCATCTGTACCAGCAACAACGAGGATAGCGCCGTCCATCTGAGCAGCACCTGTGATCATGTTCTTGATATAGTCAGCGTGGCCGGGGCAGTCAACGTGAGCGTAGTGACGCTTGTCTGTCTCGTACTCAACGTGAGCTGTGTTGATTGTGATACCACGCTCTCTC
>CAVJKI010000287.1:0-2573 GCA_963649995.1 Sodaliphilus sp. | reverse complement strand
ATTTGCTTTTTAGCCATTTTGTCCTCCTGAATGTTTTAAACTGTTCTTTCTTTAGTGTACCGTGTTTTCGTGATCGACCGTTATAGTTTACCACGGGGTGAGCGGTTTACCCATTTGTTATTTTTTTAACAATATCATTATATCAATTTGAAGCGCATTTTGTCAATCTTTTTTTCTATGAAAATGGCTAAAATAAGGGTGATTGATTTGTGCATATTGTATAATCGGAGGCGCAGAGGGTGGGATGTGAGGGATAAAGCGGCATATCAACCGATTATTTCACATCAACAACGACATCGGCGCCTATGCCTGCCGCTCTTATTACGCCGCTGTTGTCCGCACATTGCGGCTCATACGGTTTCCCGTCTTTAATATACGCTATACTGCACTTTCTGCCGTTGTTTTCAACAGAGGGTATATTTTCCTCAGGAATGTGAACGGTGGCTCTCGCTCTCCACAAATTAATATCAAGCACACCGTTTATCTTATCTGCGGTTATATCCATATCGGATTTTGAGGTCAGCTCGATACTGCCTGTGCTGTTATCTATAATAACGCTATCGGCAGAGCCGTCATATTCGATACGTCTTATATCAAGGGAGCTTATGCAAAGAAGATTTGTCTGTGCCGATATTTCACAGTGATCGGTAAGCTGTTTTGGCAGGGCTATCTTCACCGACACGTTTTCCTGCGCCTCATATCGGCTCATCTTATCCTTTCGGGTACATTCGACATCAAGCTTATTCTTATGTCCATCAAGCTTTACTTTGAATACAGAGCCTATATCTTCGGCGGTTTCCGATGAAAGAATTACATGCAATTTTTCGTCCGCTCCGCTCGACACCGTTATATCACGCATATCCCCGATATTTATATCAAAATGTGTGGCGGTATCTATGTCGTATGACGTTTCGCTTGTGAACATCTCTGATTTCTCGGTTTTCGGCACAGTTCCGCTTATAAGCTCGTCAAGCGTTACCTTGAATATCTCTGCAAGTATTGTCATGTTTTCAATATCCGGCAGACCCTTACCCGTTTCCCACTTTGTAACCGCCTGACGTGATACGCCTATGCGCTCTGCAAGCTGTTCCTGGGAAATGCCTTCATTCTTTCTTATCTGTTTTAACTTTTCACTGAAATCCATATTGTTTTCCTCCTGTTTTTGTTTGGCTTTTGTGAACAGCTATATCATACCCTGCTTTTTGAGTAGCCGCAATAAACATCTGCTTACAATCGTTATTTTTCCGTGCTACTTTGCGTTGCATACGAAAAATCGGCATAGCAAAGCGGAATGTGAAGCTCCACATTCCGCTGATTATTTTTATTAAAACTGCAACAGCATAACAACAAGCGCAACTATAAACACAGGCGAGAATATTGCAATCAGCTTTCTGTGCTTGTGTTCACCGCCGACGGGCGTAAGCCTTGCCGCTCCGCAGAATGCAAGCAGTACCGCTACAAACGGTGCCGCAAAGTAAGAAATATTAACGATAAGGTTTCCGAGTGCCGCCGCCGCATTTATCATACTGTCCCATATACCGCCGATTCCCGTAAGCTGATCCTGATAGATTATTACCGTTACAAAGAAGTTGTTTATAAGGTGCAGTACCATTCCGGGGATTATCGAATCATATCTTATCGCTACAAGCCCGAAGATTATACCGCTCAGAAACGCATACGCAAACTGGTCAAAGTTGCCGTGTGCCAGTCCGAATATCAGCGCAGACAGTATAATTGCGGGAGTATCGCCTATAGGCTTCAGCGAGCGCAACAGCAAATGGCGATAAATTATTTCTTCAATAACGGGCGCTATAAACGCCGTAAATATAAGCACAACCACGCCCGATGAAAAGCTTGTCGGGGCGATAGCGTCCATGACGTTCTGTATCTCGCCCACACCGAACAGAAGTTGCAATATATAATTTATGCAGGTGGTGATATTGCTTCCCCACATTGCAAAGGCGAACATAGCGGGTATAAATATAAGCGCATAGTACGACTTATTTTCATACTGCGTATCAAGCCGTTTCAGTGGTCTGTATTTCAGATACAGCACGCCGAACGCAAGTATTTTCGGAAGATAAGCGGATATATTGCTGAATGAATAATTCAGCACGGTAAAAAGTGTACTGTCGGTTGCAAGCCCCGCCTGTACAAATCCCCGCAGGAGCAGTACCGCCGCTATCAGGGTCAGCTTTTGCAATAAAACGGATACGATAAGCGCAATACCTACATCAAGGCACAGTCTGCGTATATCCGCAGGCCTAAGATCGTCCTTTGAAGTAAGCGTGTCAAAGTCCTGCTGTCTGTATCTGTCCGCTATGACAGTAATCAGGCTTTTCTGCATATCAACAGAGTCCTTTCGTTAAATGAGCATCATGACTATTATATACGCCGTACAGAGAATAAATCCCGCTATAAACAAAGGTTCTTTCACTACAGCGACAAATTTCTGATTTTTTGTAAGGTCGGGATAATTATTTACAGGGCGGTAAAGACGGTTGTTTTTAAGCTTGACCGCAGCCGCCGAAATTCCGACGAGCGCAATAATCAGTACAAGCACCATGTGAAGC